>JALSRW010000611.1 GCA_026984595.1 Alphaproteobacteria bacterium | reverse complement strand
CAGCAGCCCCGCCTCGTCGCGCAGGAAGGTCAGCACCCGTACGATCTGGGGAGCCGGCACGACGATCGTCAGCTCGCCGAAGGCGATCTTCTTTTCGAGCAGTGTCTCGCCCAACGCCGGCTCCACTGTGGCCAGCAGCTCCTCGAGGCTGGCGATCATTTCCGGTCCGGTGTCGACGGTCATCGGCTCCGTCCCCTCAGCGCTCGATGGTCGCGGTGCGGCGGATCTTCTTCTGCAACTGCAGAATGCCGTAGACCAGCGCCTCCGCCGTCGGCGGGCAGCCCGGCACGTAGATGTCGACCGGGATGATGCGGTCGCAGCCCCGCACCACCGAATAGGAAAAGTGATAATAGCCCCCGCCGTTGGCGCAGCTCCCCATGGAGATCACGTAGCGCGGCTCGGCCATCTGGTCGTAGACCTTGCGCAGAGCCGGGGCCATCTTGTTGCACAGGGTGCCGGCCACGATCATCACGTCGCTCTGCCGCGGGCTGGGCCGGAACACCACCCCGAAGCGGTCGAGATCGTAGCGGCTGGCCGCGGCGTGCATCATCTCCACCGCGCAGCAGGCGAGGCCGAAGGTCATCGGCCAGAGGCTGCCCGATCGGGCCCAGCCGACGAGCTCGTTGAGGCTGGTGACGAAGAAACCCTTGTCCTTGAGCCCCTCGTCCACCTTGGCGAGGAGGTCGCGCCGGCTCGGTGCGGGAGCCAGCGCCCCGTCGAGACTGCTCACTCCCATTCCAGCCCTCCTTTCTTCCATTCGTAGACGAAGCCCACCGTCAGCACGGCCAGGAAGACCATCATCGACCAGAAGCCGAACATGCCGATCTTCCCCAGGCTGACCGCCCAGGGGAACAGGAAGGCCACCTCGAGATCGAAGATGATGAACAGGATGGCCACCAGATAGAACCGCACGTCGAAGCGTCCGCGCGCATCGTCGAAGGGCTCGAAGCCGCATTCGTAGGCCGACAGCTTCTCCCGTTCGGGATGCTGGGGCGCGATGACCATCGAGGCGAGGACGATGATCGCGGCCAGGGCGATGGCGATGCCGAGAAAGATCAGGATCGGCAGATACTCGGCGAGATAGGCCTGCATGGCTGGGTCCCTTCACCGGATCGAGACGCCCGCGAGCTCCCGGCAGCACCCGGGCGGTCGCCGCGGCGCAACATAGGCGCAAAGGGCGCCGCTTGCCAAGCGCCACCGGGCCACAGAAATGTCACATATGCGCCGCCGCGGAAATGCTCGTGGACGGCCCTCCGGCGTCACCGGTCGATGACCCGGGAGGATGCGGATCTGGGGCTTTCGAGGGTCGGGTGGCGGGAGTGACGGGACTTGAACCCGCGGCCTCCGGCGTGACAGGCCGGCGCTCTAACCAACTGAGCTACACCCCCTCGGGAACGAGGGGCATCTAATGGGCGCTCTCGGCCCTGTCAAGGGCGCCGGCAGACCGCCTCCAGATCCTCGTCGCCTGCGATGCGACGGGCCACGAGCTTCTGATAGAGGCCTCCGAAACAGGTGGTCTCGCTGCAGGCGAAACGGCGTGCCCTCCCCTCTCCGGCGAGTTCGCGCAGCTCCCGCTCCCACAGTTCGGCGGCGAACGGTTCGAGCCGGGCGAACACCGCCCGTATCGGCCAGCGCAGCGGATGCAGGCGGATGCAGGGAATGGGGGCGACGATAGTCCACGAACACCGCCTTGCCGCCGCAGCCGACCGCCCCCAGCAGCACTTCCGTCACCCGCCGTTCCCAGCGCGCCGGCAGCTCGTGGAGGAGGAAGAAGCAGAGCACCGCGTCGTAGCGGGTGATCACGGGCTCGCCGGCGTCCCGGCGGCGGACCCGGCAGTTGGCGAGAGCGGCCAGGTTGCGGCGGCAGTTCTCGACCTGGACGGGGGCGATGTCGCAGACGTCGAGGCGGCCCTGCTCGCCCAGGAGGGCAGCGATCCGCAACGAGAAATCGCCGTAGACGCAGGCCGGCTGCAGTACCCGCTGGCCGGCTCGCAGCTCGGCCGCCACGGCGCGCATCAGACGGCCGGCCTGCCCCCACGGAATGGCCGAGACCACCGGGCTGCGACCGAGCAGAGCCACCGGGAGGGGCCGCAGATCGGCCCAGCAATAGGTCTTCTCGAGATAGGCGGGAAGCGTGCCTGCCGCCCGCGCGGTGTCGACGCGCACCCCGGTGGCCGGCGTTCCGTCCGCACCGCGCAAGGACGGCACGATGGCGCTTCCGCGCACGCATCCCCCTCCTGCCGGAACGGCGATCGTCGCCTCCCTCGCGGGCCACCGGCCGCCGGCATTCCGCCGTACCGGCGACGCCATCCGCACGACCCGAGCCGCGGGCACCGTCCGCCGCCGGCTCCCGATTGCCGACCATCGAGGATGACGGGACCGCGAGCGCCTCGCAGTGATCCATGTCGACGGCTCGCGGGCGAGCGATCGGTCGCGAGGCTCCGGGGGCGAGCGGCCCGGCGGCAGCTTCAGATCGCCGGCTCGGAGATGTCCTTTTCCTCGGCCGACTTTTCGCCGCGCCTGCCGCCGCGCGACTCCACCGGGCTGAAGCGGAAGGCGGGCCTGTCCTCGGATATCGTGATCAGCACCTTCCCACCCTTGGCGAGCTGGCCGAAGAGCAGTTCATCGGCCAGCGGCCGCTTGATGTGCTCCTGGATGACCCGGGCCAACGGCCGCGCCCCGTAGAGCGGGTCGTAGCCACGCTCGGCGAGCCAGTCGCGGGCGGCCGCGTCGACCTCGATATGGACCCGCCGGTCGGCGAGTTGCGCTGCCAGTTCCCGCACGAACTTGTCGACGATGGCCCGCACGATCTCCGGCGACAATGCCCGGAAGGGAATGATGGCATCGAGACGGTTGCGGAATTCCGGGGTGAACAGCCGCTTGATCGCCTCGCTGTCGTCGCCTTCCCGGGCCGAGCGGCCGAAGCCCATCGCCGGCCGGCTCAAGTCCGCGGCACCGGCATTGGTGGTCATGATCAGGATGACGTTGCGGAAATCCACCGTCTTACCGTTGTTGTCGGTGAGCTTGCCGTAGTCCATCACCTGCAGGAGGATGTTGAACACATCCGGGTGGGCCTTCTCGATCTCGTCGAGCAGCAGCACCGCATGGGGGTGCTGATCGATGGCGTCGGTCAGCAGCCCGCCCTGGTCGAAGCCGACATAGCCGGGCGGGGCGCCGATCAGCCGCGAGACGGCGTGGCGCTCCATGTATTCGGACATGTCGAACCGCACCAGCTCGATGGCCATGATGCCCGCGAGCTGTCGCGCCACCTCGGTCTTGCCGACCCCGGTCGGGCCGGAGAACAGATAGCAGCCGATCGGCTTGTGCGGATCGCGCAGCCCGGCTCGGCTGAGCTTGATGGCGCTGGCCAGCGCCCCGATCGCCTCCTCCTGGCCGAACACCACCGCCTTGAGATCGGCATCGAGGGTCTTGAGCGCCGTCTTGTCGCGATGGTTGACAGCCTTGACCGGCACCCGCGCGATCTTCGAGACGATATCCTCGATGTCCTTGACGCCGATGGTCTTGCGCCGGAGATGTTCGGGCCGCAGCATCTGTGCCGCGCCGACCTCGTCGATGATGTCGATCGCCTTGTCCGGCAGCTTGCGGTCGTGGATGTAGCGCACCGACAGGGCCACCGCCGCCTTGAGGGCGGCGTTGGTGTATTTCACGCCGTGATGCTGTTCGAAGCTGGGCCGCAGCCCCTCCAGGATCTTGACCGCCTCCTCCTCGCTGGGCTCGGGGATGTCGATCTTCTGGAAGCGACGGACCAGCGCCCGGTCCTTCTCGAAATAGTTGCGGAATTCCTTGTAGGTGGTGGAGCCGACGCAGCGCAGGGTACCGCTGGCCAGGGCCGGCTTGAGAATGTTGGAGGCGTCGAGGGAGCCGCCGCTGGTGGCTCCCGCGCCGATCACCGTGTGGATCTCGTCGATGAACAGGATGGCGTCCTTGTCGGATTCCAGCTCCTGGATGACCGCCTTCAGGCGCTCCTCGAAATCGCCGCGATAGCGGGTACCGGCCAGGAGCGCTCCCATGTCGAGGGCGTAGATCACCGAGCTCTTGAGCACCTCGGGCACCTCGCCCTTGACGATCCTGAGCGCCAGCCCCTCGGCGATGGCCGTCTTGCCGACCCCGGGATCGCCCACGAACAGCGGGTTGTTCTTGGAACGCCGGCAGAGGATCTGGATGGTCCGCTCGATCTCCCGCTGGCGGCCGATCAGCACGTCGACCTTGCCGGCCCGGGCCTTGGCGTTGAGGTTGGTGCAGTAGGCGTTGAGCGCCTCGCCACCCTCGCGCTTCTCCTCGCCACCGCCCTCCTCGGCGCCGCGCACCCGCCGCTCCTCGCTCATTCCCGGCTTCTTGGCGATGCCGTGGGCGATGTAGTTGACGGCATCGAGCCGCGACATGTGCTGTTCCTGGAGGAAATGCACGGCATGGGACTCGCGCTCCGAGAACAGCGCCACCAGCACATTGGCGCCGGTCACCTCGGAGCGCCCGGAGGACTGGACGTGAATGGCGGCCCGCTGAATGACCCGCTGGAAGCCGGCGGTGGGCTTGGCATCGACCACGCCGTCGACGACCAGACCGGAGAGCTCGTGATCGAGGAAATCGGTGAGCTGCGCCCGCAGCCGGTCGATCTCGACCGCGCAGGCACGCAGCACGGCGACCGCGTCCTGGTCCTCGGTCAGGGCCAGCAGCAGATGCTCGAGGGTCGCGTATTCGTGCTGCCGGGCATTGGCGAGTGCCAGTGCCCGCCGCAACGTCTTCTCGAGAGTGCGAGAAAGCATGGGCATCACCTCCGACCCTGGAACATCGTATCGATCGCCGTCACCGTCTCCACCGAACTCCTCTCCTCCACCCTACTCCTTTTCCATCGTGCACTGTAGGGGGTGCTGATTCTGGCGGGCGTAGTCGGTCACCTGTGCGACCTTGGTCTCCGCCACTTCGTAGGTGTAGACCCCGCACACGCCGACGCCGGTGTGATGGACATGAAGCATGATGCGGGTGGCATCCTCGCGGTCCTTGTTGAAAAACCTCTCCAGCACGTGCACGACGAACTCCATCGGCGTGAAGTCGTCGTTCAACAGCAGCACCTTGTACATGGACGGGCGCTGCGTCTGCGCACGGGGCTTGGTTACGACGGATCCGCGGGTTCCATCATCGTCGCGATAAGGATCGCCGCTCATCTCCGTGACACCTCTCACCTCGGCGGTTGTCCCGATCGGATTCATAGAGCATTCCTCGAACGCGACAAATCCCTTTCCGCTCCTTTCCCGCCCTGCCGCCACGGCGCTCCGCGGCCACCGGGCGCGCAGGCGCCGGCTGCCGGCATCATCGCCCGGTTTGCCCAACAATCGGTTAACGAAGGCCCGGCGACAAGGGGGCAGGACCGCCGCGAGACTTCACAGCCACCCGATCGCCCCTTACAAGCGGGGCGCCCGTCCCCCCGAGGGCCGCGGGCGAGGAACACCCCGAGGCGAGAGGGAGCGCGTGCCGCGAATGGTCGGTTCGAAGGGAGCGCGGGTGGGGCGCAGATCGCCGGCGATGCTGCCCGTGACGACGGTTCTGCTGGTGCTGCTGCCCGCGGCCGCCCGCGCCGGCGAGTTCGACGGTGCGGATCTGGGTCTGATCTGGTCCCTGCCGTTCATCGGCATTCTCCTGTCCATCGCGATCTGGCCGCTGGTGGCGCCGGTGTTCTGGCATCATCACTTCGGCAAGATCAGCTTCGCCTGGGCGCTCGCCTTCCTGGTACCCTTCACCGCCACCTACGGGATCGATCTCGCGATCTACGAGCTGACCCTGACGGCGCTGCACGAGTATCTGCCGTTCATCATCCTGCTGTTTTCGCTGTTCACGGTGACCGGCGGCATCCATCTCACCGGAGCCATTCGCGGCACCCCGGCGTTCAATACCGGTCTCCTGGCGCTCGGCACCCTGCTGGCGAGCTGGATGGGCACCACCGGCGCCGCGATGGCTCTGGTGCGGCCGATGCTCAAGGCCAACGCCTGGCGGCCGCGCCGCACCCATGTGGTGATCTTCTTCATCTTCCTGGTCGCCAATATCGGCGGATCCCTGAGCCCGCTCGGCGATCCGCCGCTGTTTTTGGGCTTTCTCAAGGGGGTGCCCTTCTTCTGGCCGACCGTCCACATGCTGTGGCCGATGCTGTTCGTGGCCGGAATCCTCCTGGTCGCCTTCTATTTCCTCGACCGTCACATGCTCGCCAAGGACGGGCTCGACGCCGCCGAGGATCGGGCCGAGGGCAGACTGCGGATCGAGGGCGCCCACAATTTCCTCCTGCTGGCGGGGATCGTCGGAGCGGTGCTGATGAGTGGCCTGTGGCGGCCGGAAGTCGCCATTTCGCTGCTCGGCGTGGAGCTCGAGCTGCAGAACCTCGTGCGCGATCTGCTGCTCCTGCTGCTGGCCGGGATCTCCTGGGTACTGACCCCGCTGGAGACCCGCGAAGCCAACGAATTCAGCTGGTTCCCGATCCAGGAGGTGGCCAAGCTCTTCGCCGGCATCTTCGTCACCATCATCCCGACCATCGCCATCCTCAAGGCCGGTACCGAAGGGGCGCTGGCGCCGGTGGTCCATCTGGTGACGGACGCCGATGGGGAGCCCGTGAACGCCATGTATTTCTGGGCCACCGGCATTCTTTCGAGCTTCCTCGACAACGCCCCCACCTATCTGGTGTTCTTCAACACCGCCGGCGGCGAAGCCGAGATCCTCACCGGGCCGCTGGCCACCACCCTGCTGGCGATCTCGGCGGGAGCCGTGTTCATGGGTGCCAATACCTATATCGGCAACGCTCCCAACTTCATGGTCCGCGCCATCGCCGAGGAAAGCGGCGTCGAGATGCCCAGCTTCTTCGGCTACATGGCCTGGTCCGGCCTGATCTTGCTGCCCCTGTTCGGGCTGGTCACCCTGATCTGGTTC
>JALSRW010000610.1 GCA_026984595.1 Alphaproteobacteria bacterium | reverse complement strand
AGCTTCCAGGATCGCCTTCAGCCGACTCGCGGGGATCGGCAGGATGCGCCCGTCCGGCAGCGTGCCGTAGATCGGCTCGTCGCCATATTCCTCGAGCGCCGCCGGGGTCATGGTTTCGCGCGCCTGCTCGAACAGATCGAGCAGCACCGGCAACAGCGGCACCCGCTCGCCGTCGATTTCGATGCCCAGATCGAACTCGAACCAGTCGGTGCCGGATTCGATGACCTCGGCCTGCCAGCTCTCGGGCGGGGTGATCACCTCGTAAGGGTAGTCGGGGTCGAAGGTGATCCTCCAACCCTCGGCACGCAGCCGGGGAACCTCGTTGTGGTTGAACTCCACCCAGCGCAGGCTGACGTCGTCGTCCTCGTCTTCTTCGAAGGTGAAATCCTGACGCAGGTTCTCCGGTGCGAAGCGCCCCAATCCGACCGGTCCCAGCGGCTGCAGGCCCATGGCGTTGAGGCGTTCGACCATCTGCATCTCGAAGACGCTGCCGCGGGGAATGACGAGGAGCCGATTCTCGACCACATGGTTGATCTCGGTGCGGCGGTCGTGCCAGTGGACCATCGCCCCGGCATAATCGAAGCTGAGCCGCGCCAGAGGCACGATCACCTCCTCCTCCTCGCGCTTCCAACCCGTGCCGCGGACCACGGTCACCGTCGGGCAATGGAGATGGAGCACCGGCGTCGGCGTCACATCCACCCGCTCCCGCCGGCGCAGCGGCTCCGGCAAGGGAACCCGGTCGGCATGCGCGGCGAGCTTCTGCCGCACCAGGGTGGCGGCCGCAGGCGGCACCGCCGGAGCTTTGAGCAGGAGGGAAACGAGGCGCGAAGGCACCCCGGTCTCGATGCGGCCACAAGCCCCGGAGCGCATGTCGATGTACCAGGGATCGCCCAGGGAGGTGACCAGCATCTCCTCGTGCATTTCCTCGAGCTCGCAGAGCAGGCGCTGGCGGCCCTCGCTGTCGAAGCGCCACAGCATGCGGCCCGGACGGGGCTCGCCCAGATGCAGGCGGGTACCGCGCACGCTCCGCCAGAAACAGCGGCCGGTGGCGATCATCCGGCTCAGAGTCTCGGCATCGGCGCTGCCGCCGAGCCGCCGCAGCGGCGACGGCACGCCGCCCAGGAGCCTGCCGATCACCTGATCGTCGAGGGTGACGAAGGCGGGCGGTTCCTCCGCGGTGAGATTGGCGATCGCCAGCGGATGTTCGCGCCCGTAGACGCCTTCGCGCAGGCGCCTCGCGCGCATCAGATTGACGGCGATCGGCTGGGCCAGGCCCAGATCGGTCCAGGAGCGCTGTGCGGGCTCCAGCACGTAGAGGATACTGTCGCCGGTATCGGCCGCGCGGGACGCCAGGTCGCGCACCGCCTGGCCGACATTGCGGACCCAGGTTTCCAGCTCCTGGTCGATGGTCGAGGTGACATCGTCGGCGGCCGGCGCCGCCGAGCGTTCGAGCACCCCGAGCAGCATGGCGGCGACATGCTCGCAATCCGAAACGAAGCAGGTACAGGTGCTGGACAGGCGGACGCGACCGCCACGGCCGTTGGCGATCTTCACCCGGGTCAGATAGGGTGTACGCCGTTGTCCGCGCACGCGGCCGGTGATGGAGCGACCGTCGCGCTCGACATTGATGTCGACGAGCGCGCCATTGGCGACGAGGTCCTCCGCCTTGGACCAGACGGAGTCCGGGAACAGCTTCTCGAGGTCGTTACGACTGAAAGGCAGCATCGGCCGAGCGTACAGTTTTGATTGTCGTTCCAAGCATTGCGCAGTGTTGCGGGCGAGCGAGCCGACCCGCCTCGATGCCCGTGGTCGGCACGACGACCGACACAAGCCAGTCCGAAAGGGCGCAGTGAACACACGCCCCAAACGTCGCTGTTACAGCGGGATGCCGTCACAGGCAACAGGCGATTTGGGTATTCGGACCGATTGCCGCGAGGGACGGTGACCGGAAGACACCACGAGGTACGCCTCTGCCGGGCCGCGCCCGCACGCAAGTCACATCCCACTTCCCGCCGGCGTCGCCGATCGGGCCGATAGCCGCCTTCCGCCCCCTTTGCCTCGCCCGACGAACATGCCATGTTCGGGCTGCCGGAGGCGCTGACCGGCGAGGCGAGAGCGGAACCGATGCGACGTTTCAAGCGAATCCTCTATGTCTTCGAAGACGAACCGGAGCACAATGCGTCGCTCGACCGGGCGGCGGACCTGGCACGGCGCAACGGCGCGGTCCTGACGCTCGCCCATCTCGTCGAGGAGCCCGACAGCATGGGTTCCGGCGAATGCACGCGCCGGGTCACCGACAAGCTCTACCGGACGATCCTCGACGAGGCGGAGTCGGAACTGCGCGAGATCGCCCGCTCACTCGGCCCGGAGCGCCCGGAAGTGCGCTGCAAGGTGCTGACCGGCAGGCCGCATGTGGCGGTGGTCCGGGAGGTGCTGCGGGAAGGCCACGATCTGGTGATGAAGACGGCTTCGCCCGACGACAGCCTGATGACCCACATCTTCGGCACGCTGGACACCCGCATCATCGAGCTCTGCCCCTGCCCGGTGTGGATCGACAAACCCATCCCCCATACCCGCTACAGCCGCATCATGGCGGCGGTCGATCTGTTCGCCGACAGCGCCCCGGAGCTGGAGGTGACGATCCTCGAACTGGCGGCTTCGATCGCCGAGATCGAGCATGCCGAACTGCACGTGATCCACGTGTGGCAGCTCTACGGAGAGACCGCCCTGCGCGGCCGCGCCTTCACCAAGGCGGCGGAGGAAGAGGTGGCGGCGATGATCGCCGAGGAGCGGGAACGCCATGCCGCCGCCCTGGAGGCGCTGGTGGAGCCGTTCCGCGAGCGCCCGCTCCAGATCGAGGTCCATCTGGTCAAGGGGCGTCCCGAGCTGACCATCGCCGAGGAAGCCGAACGTCTGGAGATCGATCTCATCGTCATCGGCACCCACGCCCAGTCCCATCTCTGGGGTCTGCTGCTGGGCAGTACCACGCAGTCGGTGCTGCGACAGGCGAAATGCGCAGTGCTGGCGATCAAACCGCCCGGCTTCAAGAGCCCGATCACCCTCGACGACTAGCCCTCCGCCGCAACCCGCGGTAGTACTCGCTGCGTCTACGGACTAGCATATTAGCGCGATCGCATTTACAGTATCGTCGATCGCGACCCACCCCCAACCAGGTCCGGGAGAAACCGAGATGGCCCATATCGTGGTTCTGGGCGCCGGCGTAGGTGGTGTGACCACCGCCTTCGAGCTGGCCGAGCTCCGGCGGCCCGGAGACCGTCTGACGGTGGTCTCCGACAATCCCGATTTCAGCTTCACGCCCTCCAATCCCTGGGTGGCGGTGGGCTGGCGCCAGCCCGAGGAGATCCTGGTGCCGATGCAGCCGATCTTCGACCGCCTGAAGATCGACTTCCTCCATGCCGGAGCGAAGCGGCTCGATTGCGACAACAACCGCATCGAGCTCGCCGACGGCAACCGTCTGGATTACGATTTCCTGGTGATCGCCACCGGACCGAAGCTGGCCTTCGAGGAGGTCGAGGGCCTCGGGCCGGAAGGTCACACCACCTCGATCTGCACCACTCCACACGCCCGCGAGGCGGCCGTGGCCTGGCAGCGCTTCCTCGAGGATCCGGGACCGATCGTCGTCGGCGCCGTGCAGGGCGCTTCCTGCTTCGGCCCGGCCTACGAGTTCGCCTTCATCATGGATGCCGAGCTGCGCCGGCGAAGGCTGCGCGACCGCGTGCCCATGACCTTCGTCACCTCCGAGCCCTATATCGGCCATCTGGGCCTCGCCGGGGTGGGCGATTCCAAGGGCATGCTCGAGTCCGAGCTGCGCCAGCACCACATCAACTGGATCACCAACGCCAAGGTCGCCCGGATCGAGGACGGGCGCATGGAGGTGGCCGAACTCGACGAGCAGGGCGAGACGAAGCGGCAGCACGAGCTGGCTTTCCGGAACGCCATGATGTTGCCCGCCTTCAAGGGCATCGATGCACTCATGGGCAACGAGGGTCTGGTCAATCCACGTGGTTTCGTGCTGATCGACGAGTTCCAGCGCAACCCGAAATATCCCAACGTCTACGCCGTCGGCGTCTGTGTCGCCATTCCGCCGATCGAGCCGACCCCCGTCCCCACCGGCGTGCCCAAGACCGGTTACATGATCGAGACCATGGCCTATGCGGCGGCTCTCAACATCCAGGCGGCGCTGGAGGGACGCGAACCGGAAGCGGTGGCGAGCTGGAACGCCATCTGCCTGGCCGACATGGGCGATACCGGCATCGCTTTCGTGGCGATGCCGGAAATGCCGCCCCGCAACGTCAACTGGATGAAGAAGGGCAAGTGGGTCCACTACGCCAAGGTGGCGTTCGAGCGTTATTTTCTGCGCAAGGTACGGCGCGGTACGGCGGAGAACATCTTCGAGAAATACGTGCTGAAGACGATGGGGATCGAAAAGTTGCGGCCCTCCTGAGCGACCTTCAGCTCCCCGGATCCGCGCAGGCGGGGTCGATGTGCCGGCCGCCGAGCCACACCGCCCGCAGACGCAGAGCGGCGTCGAACTCGAGAAGGTCGGCGGCGGCACCGGTCACGAGCCGGCCGCAATCGGCGAGGCCCAGATAGGCGGCCGGCAGAGCGGACAGCCGGCGGGAGGCTTCCTCGAGCGGCAGGCCGATGGCCACCAGATTGCGCAGGGCACGATCCATGGTCAGCACGCTACCGGCCAGTGTGCCATCGGCCAGACGTACCGTGGCCCCGCGTTTCTCGATGCGATGGGTGCCCAGCCGATAGGCGCCGTCGGGCATCCCGGCCGCGGCCACCGCGTCCGTCACCCCGTAGAGACCCGGAATGGCGCGCCGGGCGGCGAGGATCATGCCGGCATCGACATGCTGCAGATCGGGGATGATCTCCGCCCATTGGCCATGGCCGAGTGCCGCCGCGGCGGCGCCGGGACGACGGTGATGGCAGCCGCTCATGGCGTTGAAGAGATGGGTGAAACCGGCATAGCCGGCGGCCAGCGCCGCCTTCGCCTGGGCGTAGCTGCAACGGGTATGGCCGATCTGCAGCCGGGTTCCGCATCCCGCGAAGGCGGTGCGGAGGAGACCTTCGGGATCGATCTCCGGTGCCACCGTCGCCACCCGCAGCGGCGCGATCGCCGCCAACCTCGCCACCAGCTCGGGATCGGGCGCCAGATTGCAGGGTGGTTGCGCCCCCAGCGCTTCGGGGCTGAGGAACGGCCCCTCGAGATGGACGCCCAGAATGCGCGCGCCTTCGGTATCGGGCGCGGCCATCGCCCGGGCGACGCCGCGCAGCGCGGCCTCGAGTTCTCCCGGGGGAGCGGTCACGGTGGTGGCGAGCAGCGAAGTCGTGCCGTGGCGGAGATGGAAGCCGGCCACCCGGCGCACGGCCCCCTCCCCTTCCATCACCTCGGCACCGCCGCCGCCATGCACGTGAAGGTCGACGAAGCCCGGGAGGATGTACGGCGGCTCCGGTTCTCCGAGCGTCCCCTCGATCGCCCGGATACGGGTATCGAACCGGACCCGACCACGGCACCAGCCGTCCGGAGTCAGGATCGAGCCTTCCAGTTTCGGCATTCCGGCGATGGTCGATCTCCTGTCTTCCCGACGGTCATGGTGTAAACCAGAGGCATGACGGGTTCGAGAGTGCATCTCGCCATCGGCCTGATGAGCGGCACCTCGATGGACGGCATCGACGCGGCGATGCTGCGCACCGATGGCGACAACCTGGCCGTACCGTTACGCTCCCGCACCGTTCCTTATCCGCCGGCGTTCCGCCGCCGTCTCGATGCGCTGGTGCGCGACGGCGGGCAGGATGCGGCGGAATGCGCGGCGGTGGAGAGGAAACTCACGGAACTTCACGCCCGCGCCGTCCGGGAGCTCCTCGGTGACACCGGAGCACGCCCCGCAGCGATCGGCTTTCACGGCCATACCCTCCTGCACCGTCCGGAAGAGGGCCGAAGCTGGCAGCTCGGCGACGGCAGGCTGCTGGCGCGCCTCCTGAACTGCCCGGTGGTCTGGGATTTCCGCAGCGCGGATCTCGCCGCCGGAGGGCAGGGGGCGCCGCTGGCGCCCGTCTATCACGCCTGCCTCGCCGCGCGGCTCGAAAAACCCGTGGCCATCGTCAATATCGGCGGCGTTTCCAACCTCACCTGGATCGGCGAGGGCGAGGAGCTGCTGGCCTTCGACGTCGGCCCGGGCAACGCCCCGATCGACGATTGGGCACTGCGGCACACCGGTCGCCCCATCGACGAGGATGGCCGTCTCGCCACCGGCGGCGAGGCGGATGCGGCACGGATCGCTGCCGCCCTCGCCCATCCCTTCTTCGACCGGCCGCCCCCCAAATCCCTGGACCGGCTGGACTTTTCGGCAGAGATCGCGAATGGCCTCGCGCCCGAGGACGGGGCCGCGACCCTCACCGCGTTCGCTGCCGCGGCCGTCGCCCGCGCCACCGTCTGGCTGCCGGCACCACCCGGGCGCTGGCTGGTGACCGGTGGCGGTCGTCGCAATCCGGTGCTGATGGCGATGCTGGCCGAAAAGCTGGAGGGAAGGGTGGAGCCGATCGAGGCCATCGGCGCCGACGGCGATGCGCTGGAAGCCCAGTGTTTCGCCTATCTGGCGGTGCGGGTGCTCCGCGGCCTGCCGACCTCCTTCCCCGGAACCACGGGAGTTCCGCATCCGGTCTGCGGCGGCCGGATCGCCCGGCCCTGAAGTTTCAGCGCCCGCGAGCCCGGCGCAAATCGCCTCGCGCCTCTTCCAGCCGCCGCTCCGCCTCCTCCGGCGACAACCCGTCGAGGAGCAGCACCGCCCGCCGCACATCACCGCCGGCCCGCTCGAGCGCAGCAGCAGCCACCCGCGGCTCCGTGCCGGTGAGTTCGGCGACCATCCGACGCGCCCGCTCCTCGAGCTTGGCGTTGGCCGGCACCAGCGCCACCATTCGCCCCTCG
>JALSRW010000609.1 GCA_026984595.1 Alphaproteobacteria bacterium | reverse complement strand
GTCCACCACCTCCTCCCGGGAGCGCCCTGCAACCCCTGCCTTGACCGGGACGCGCCTTTTCCCGAACCTCGCTGCATCAGCAGGGAGGCGGAGATGGCGAAACTGATCGCGGTCGATGTCGGTACCGCCAGCGTGCGTGCCGGACTGTTCGCCGAGGATGGCCGGCTGCTCGCCCGTCACAGCCACCCGATCACCCTCCATCGCCCGGCCGCCGACCGCGCCGAGCAGGATTGCCGGGAGATCTGGGAAGCGGTGGTCCGCAGCGTGCGCGAGGTGCGTCGCGAAACCGGGGTGCCCGCCGAGGAGGTTCGCGGGCTGAGCTTCGATGCCACCTCCTGTACGCTGGTCCTGCTCGACCGCGAGGATCGCCCGCTACCCGTCTCCGAAGACGGGGATCCACGCTGGAACACCCTGGTCTGGATGGACCACCGGGCGATCGCCGAGGCCGAGCGCTGCACCGCCACCGGCCACGAGGTACTGCGCCATGTGGGCGGCGTGATGTCGCCCGAAATGGCGGTGCCGAAGCTCCTCTGGATCAAGCACCATCTCCCGGCGAGCTGGGCGGCGGTCGCACGGGTCTTCGATCTCGCCGACTATCTCACCTGGAAGGCGAGCGGTTCTCCCGCCCGCTCGCAATGCACCCTGACCTGCAAATGGAGCTATCTGGCCCATCGCCCCGAGGGCTGGCAGCGGGATTTCCTGGCCGAGGTCGGCCTCCCGGAGATGGTCGAAAAGGCCGGTCTTCCCGAGCGGCCGGCGGCCGTCGGCGAGGATCTCGGGCCGCTGAGCGAGGAGGCGGCGCGCCAACTCGGCCTCACCCCCGCCTGCCGGGTCGGCGCCGGGCTGATCGACGCCCATGCCGGCGCACTCGGCCTCCTGGGCGGCATCGCGCCCGAGCGGCCCGAGCTGCTCGACCGGCATCTCGCACTGATCGCCGGCACTTCCACCTGCCACATGGCGATGAGTCCGGAGCCGCGCCATGTGTTCGGGGTGTGGGGCCCCTATTTCGGTGTCGTTCTGCCCGATCTCTGGCTCAACGAGGGGGGCCAGCCGGCCACCGGCGCGCTGCTCGACCACATCATCGCCTGGAGCGCCGCCGGCGCCGCCCTGGGAGAGGCGGCGCATGTGCGCATTCTCGCGCGGATCGCCGAGCTGCGCCGCGCGGAGGGCGAGGATCTGGCGCCACGCCTGCACGTGCTCCCGGATTTTCACGGCAACCGTTCGCCGCTGGCCGATCCCCATGCCCTGGGTGTCATCAGCGGCCTCGCCCTCGACCACTCCTTCGATGCGCTGTGCCGGCTCTACTATCGCACGGCACTCGCCGTCGCCCTCGGCACCCGCCACATCATCGAGGCGCTGAACCGCGAGGGCTATGCCATCGACACCCTGCATCTTGCCGGCGGCCACACCCGCAACCCGCTGCTCATGGAGTTCTACGCCGATGCCACCGGCTGCCGGGTGGTCACCCCGGGCGAAGAGGATCCGGTGCTGCTGGGCACCGCCATCGCCGCCGCCACCGCCGCTGGGCTCCATCCCGAACTGGCTACGGCGGCCGCGGCGATGCGCCGCGAGGGAACCGTCCGCGCCCCCGATCCGCGACGGCGCCGGAGCCACGATCGCGCCTATCGGGTCTTCCTCGCCATGCACGAGCATCGCCGTGCAATCGACTCGCTCCTCGCCGGCTGACGCGGCGATCAGCGCGGCAGGCGAATGACCGCCCGCAGACCGCCCGAGGCGGCTTCCTCGAGCTGCAGCGTGCCCCCGTGGGCGAGAACGATGTCGCGGGCGATGGTCAGGCCCAGTCCCGAGCCCCCGGTCTTGGAACGCCGTGCCTTGTCCATCCGGTAGAATGGCTGGAGCACCTTCTCGCGCTCGCTCTCGGGAATGCCGGGGCCATCGTCTTCGACCACGATCTCGAAGACCTCCTGGCGCCGCCGCGCCCGCACCCGCACCCGACGCCCATAGCGACAGGCATTGTCCAGCAGGTTCGTGACGCAGCGGCGGAAGGCCACGGGGCGCAGCGGCAGGCACAGGCCGCGCGGGATGTCGGTGGTGATCTCCACGCCATTGCCCGGCTTGCGCTCGCAGATGCCGCGCAGCAGCGCGCCGAGATCCACCAGCTCGAAGGCCTCCTGGCCCTCGCCGCGGGCGAAATCGAGATAGGTCTCGATCAACCGTTGCATTTCCTCGACATCCCCCCGCACATCGGCGAGCGCGGGGTCGCGGTCGCCCCCCAGGAGCTCGAGCTCGAGTTTCATGCGGGTGAGCGGCGTGCGCAGATCGTGGCTGATCGCCGCCAGCATTTCGGTGCGCTGTCCGACGAAACGCAGGATGCG
Organism: Alphaproteobacteria bacterium; assembly: GCA_026984595.1. Taxonomy (GTDB): domain Bacteria; phylum Pseudomonadota; class Alphaproteobacteria; order Geminicoccales; family Geminicoccaceae; genus JALSRW01. The sequence goes on along the minus strand of JALSRW010000609.1, from coordinate 4,629 downwards.
GCGCCGCATGGCGTTGAAGGCGCGCGCCGCCTTGCGGATCTCGAGCGGCCCCCGAGGCGCGAAATCCCCGACGTCGCGGCCCTTGCCGAAACTGTCCATGGCCCGGGAAAGCTGGCGGATGGGGCGGATCTGGAGATTCATGAAATAGATGGCGATGACCACGAGGATCGCCGAGGCGCCGACCATCCAGGCCAGCAGCAGCCCGGTGGTGGTGGTGGTCACCCGCTTGCGCGAGGCCAGCACCCTGAGCAGACCGTCCTCGAGCTGGACATAGACCACGACCCGTGCGGGCCAGGCGGAGCGCAGATCGACGGTGAAGGGGTGATCGAGCTTTTCCGCGAAGGCCTCGATGATCTTGTTGTCGATATGGGCCAGCAGGCCGCGGCCGGTGTCGATGCCGATGCTGGCGGCGGCCGCCTCGAGATCGCCGCCGGGCTCGAAGGAAATGGAGAGATCGGTGTGCTTGCGCACCCGATCGAGGATGGCGGCACGGGCTTCGGGTCCCTGCGCCTGCTCGAACAGCTCGATGGTCAGCGCCACGTCTCCGGCCACACCGGCGGCCAGCCAGCGGGTGACCGTGTCCCAGTGCCGGTTGTAGAAGATGACGGTGAGCACGACCTGAAGGATGACCAGCGGCAGAACGATGATCAGCATCGACCGCAGGAACAGCGAGCGCGGTACGATCGTCCGGTTGAGAAACCTCGAGAAGCGGTTGAGCTCGCGGCTCATGGCTCCGTCCGCAGCGCATATCCCTCGCCGCGCATGGTCACCAGATAGCGGGGGGCGCGCGGATCCTCCTCGATCTTGCGTCGCAGCCGCGCCATCTGCACATCCACCGCGCGGTCCGAGCCGCTGATGCGGCTGCGCCGGGCGAGCTCGTTGCGCGCCAGCGGCCGCCCGGGCTCCCTCGCCAGAATGGCCAGCAGCGAGGCCTCCACGCTGGTCAGGCGTACCGGCTCATCGTCGCGTCGCAGCTCCTGGCTGTCGAGATCGAACGCGAAGGGACCGAAGCGGACGATGCCCCCGCCCCGACGCCCGGCCCGCCGCAGCACGGTGGCGATGCGCAGCAGCAGCTCCCGCGGCTCGAACGGCTTGACGATATAATCGTCGGCGCCCGCCTCGAGGCCGGCGATGCGTTCTTCGGGTTCGCCGCGGGCGGTCAGCAGCAGGATCGGCACATCGCTCCGGCGCCGCAGCTCCGCCGCCAGCGCCAACCCGTCCTCGTCCGGCAGCATGAGGTCGAGAACCAGCAGATCGTAGGCGAAGGAATCCAGGAGACCGCGTGCCTCGGCGACATCCGCGGCGAGGCTCACCGCATAGCCGTGCTGCATCAGATAGCGCCGCAGCAGCTCGCGCAGGCGCTGATCGTCGTCGACCACCAGGATGTGGGCGGCCTCGGTCATCGCCCGCCGCTACCGGCAGTCACGCGCGTCCGCCGGAAAGCAGGCGGCGGGTACGCTGCTCGGCGAGTCCGGCCAGCACCCGCAGGAAGCCCTCCACCGCCGGCGCCCCGAGATCGCGGAAGACCCGGCTCAGATAGCGCTTCTGGGTGGCGATGGCCGGCGCCAGCACCTCCCGACCCTGCTCGGTCAGGCGCAGCGGCTTGGCCCGCCGATCGCCCCGCGCACTCCCTGGGCAGACATAGCCACCGGCCCGCAGCTTGGCGACATGGCGGGAGAGGCTCTGCTTGCTGGCGCCCGTCAGGATGCAGAGCTCGGCCAGGGTGCTGTCGGGCCGCCGCATCAGAAAGAACAGGATCAGATAGTCGAGAACCGCCAGATCCCGGCGCTCGAGGATGCGGGTGCCCGCTTCCATCAGATCCCGCTCGGCCAGCCAGAAGAGCTGGAGCGCCTGCTCCAGCTCGTCGTCGCGCAAGAAAAGCGGACTGAGCGTCGCCATGTCCCACCTGCCAACCGAGTCCGGTTCGTTGACACATATGGAAGGCGATGATAGCCATCGCAATCCCGTAACGCCTCGAATCTTCAGGCCGATACGCTTCTTCGTGGAGGCACCCACATGGGCGAGCTCATCCCCTTCGACGCGCGCGATGGACAGATCTGGATGGACGGCGCCCTGGTGCCGTGGAAGGAGGCGCGTCTGCACGTGCTTTCACACGGTCTGCACTATGCGAGCTGCGTGTTCGAGGGCGAGCGCGCCTACAAGGGCCGGGTCTTCAAGCTCGAAGAGCACAGCCAGCGTCTGATCGACAGCGCTCGCCTGCTGGGCTTCGAGATCCCGTACTCGCGCGAGGAGATCGCCCGGGCGACGATGGAAACCATCGCCGCCAACGGTCTTTCCGACTGCTACGTCCGTCCGGTGGCCTGGCGGGGTTCCGAACAGATGGGGGTCTCGGCCCAGAAGACCCGGATCCATGTGGCCATCGCCGTCTGGGAATGGGGCGCCTACTATCCCGATCTCACCCTCACCCACGCGATCTTCCGGCGCCCCTCGCCGGAGACCGCGCCGGTGCACAGCAAGGCCGCCGGCCTCTACATGATCTGCACGCTGAGCAAGCACGCCGCCGAGGCCAAGGGCTTCGCCGACGCGTTGATGCTCGACTATCGCGGCTATGTGGCGGAAACCACCGGGGCCAACATCTTTCTGGTGATGAACGGCAGTCTGCACACCCCCATCGCCGACTGCTTTCTCAACGGCATCACGCGTCGCACGGTGATCGCGCTCGCCGAGAAACGCGGCATTCCGGTGATCGAGCGGCACATCCTGCCGGAGGAGCTGGACCATGCGCAGGAGATCTTCGTCACCGGTACCGCCGCCGAGATCACGCCGGTGCGGGCGATCGAGGATCGTGCCTATCAGCTCGGTCCGATCACCCGCGATCTGATCGAGGATTTCATCGCCCTGACCCGCGGATGAATCCCCCTGTCGTGCGTGGCCGGCGACTTGCCGCGCCGGTCGACGCCGCCTAGGCTCGCCACCATGAAGCGATATCTCTGCGTGTTCTGCGGCTCCCGTCCGGGCGCCTCCGGCGCCTATGCCGAAGTCGCCCGCGAGCTCGGTCGGGCCATCGCCCGAGCCGGCTTCGGTCTCGTCTACGGCGGCGGCGATGTCGGACTCATGGGCATCCTGGCGGGTGCCGCGCTCGATGCCGGAGGGGTGGTCCGCGGCATCATTCCCCGCCGGCTGCTCGACCGCGAGGTGGCCAAGGAAGGAGTCACCGAGCTGATCGTCACCGCCACCATGTTCGAGCGCAAGGAGCGGATGATCGCCGATTCGGTGGGCTTCCTCGTGCTGCCCGGCGGCTTCGGCACCCTCGACGAGCTGCTGGAAGTCCTGACCCTGCGTCAGCTCGGCTATCACGACAAGCCGATCGTGCTGCTCGAGGTGGACGGGTTCTGGGCACCGTGTCTGGCCTTTTTCGAGCAGATCGTCGCCAACGGCTTCGCCGAGCCCGGTGTCCAACGGCTGTTCGCGCTCGCCGAGGACATCCCGACCGCGCTGGAGATCGCCACCAACGGCCGGCACGCAGCCGCCGACGACTGAGCGGCGCCGGCGCTGCGACCGCGGAACATCGTTCAGGCCTGACCGGCAGCCGCCTCCTGGGCCTGCGCCAGCCTGCGCCGGTAGAGACTGACGAAATCGATCGGATCCAACATCAGCGGCGGAAAACCACCGTCGCGCGTGAGATCGGCGATGATCCGCCGGGCGAAGGGGAACAGCAGGCGCGGGCATTCGACCATCAGCAGCGCCTGCATGCTCTCCTCGGGGATGTTGGCGAGCCCGAAGAGCCCGCCGTAGGTCAGTTCGAGGAGGAAGACCGGGCCTTCCGACAGCCGGGCCTCGATGTTGAGCTCGAGGATCACCTCGTGCTGCTCGGGGCCGATCTGGTCGCCGCGCACATCCACCCGGACCTGGATTTCGGGACGCGTCTGCCCCTGGGCGAAGGCCATCGGCCCGCGCGGATTCTCGAAGGACAGATCCTTGATGTACTGGGTCAGGATGGAAAGACGGGGCGCCTGCGCCGCCTGCTGCTGTTCGGTCCGGGCTTCACCATTGCCGCCGGCCTCGCCGTTGCCGCCGGCTCCGCCGTTGCCGGCGCTGCGCTGATCGTTCATGCTGGTTCATCTCCCTCTTCGAGGACGCTGTGGCGCGCGACCACCAATAGCGAGCCGTTGTCGAACCGCCTACCGGTGAATGCGAGCAGGAAGCCCCAATGGGACACCACCGCGATCGGGCGCTCGCCGTCGCTCTGCCGCAGCTTGCGGCGAAAGGCGCGGCAACGGGCGGCGACGCTGCGATCACTCTCGATCAGCCCGCCCCACCAGATCTCCGGCAATCCGTCCAGATCGAGCTCCGGCCAGCTCCGGCGAAGCTCGGATGCGGGGGTGCCGATATCGCAGGAAAAGGCGAAACGCTCGCGCACCAGGGGCTCGACCTCGATCGGCAGGCCGAGCCTGGCGGCGATGATCGAGGCGGTTTCCAGGGTGCGCCGATAGGGGCTCGCGAACAGTCTGGCGACGCCGGTTTCGGCCAGCCGTCCGGCTACCGCTTCGGCCTGCCGGCGCCCCTCTTCGGTGAGCGGCGGATCGGGCAGCCCGGGATCGACCCGGGTCCGGGAGAAGACGGCATTCCATGCCGATTCGGCGTGGCGCAGGAAAACGATCATCGCCC
>JALSRW010000608.1 GCA_026984595.1 Alphaproteobacteria bacterium | reverse complement strand
CGACGCGCCGCGCGACGGCTACACGTGGACCGCCGGTGCCGCCCAGGATCTCGGCACCTACAAGGTGCTGGGCATGCTCGATACCAGCATCGAGGACTGGCATCTCTACTTGACCGTGGCCAATGTCTCGGTGGTCAGCGTCAATCCCGACACGCCCTACCGGACCCTCCCCGAATTGCTGGAAGCGATGAAGGCCAATCCGGGAGAGATCGCGGTGGCCACCGCCGGGCTCAATTCCGGCGGGCACAACACCATGGAGGCGATCCGCAAGGCCACCGGCGTGGAGTACAAGCATGTCACCTACGACGGCGGCAATCCGGCGGTGATCGCCACCGTCGCCGGCGAAACCCAGGTCACCACCCAGCTCGCCACCGAGCAGGCGGAGATGATCCGGGCCGGCCGGCTGCGCCCGCTCGCCGTGGTGTCCGACAAGCCGCTGGAGCTCGAGGGCTACGGCAGCATTCCGCCGATCACCGAGTTCGTGCAGGGGGTACCGGTGGCACCCAACTATTTCGGCATCTTCGTGCCCGAGGGGGTTCCCGAGGAAGTGGTCCGGACCCTGGATGCGGTCTGGGAGAACACCATGTCCAAATCCGAGGCGCTGAAGAAATACGCGGCCCAGCGGGGCGCCCAGTTCGCCGCCCATCTCTGGGGTGAGGCGGCACAGAAGGCGGTGCAGCCGGCGATCCGGCTCAATGCCTGGCTGCTCTGGGATGCCGGCAAGGCCAAGGTCAATCCCGAGGAAGTGGGCATCCCGCGTCCCTGAAGCGGAGGCGGAATCGCACCGGTCGAGGCGAAGCGAGGGAAGGGGTCACCCCGTGGCGAGACAGCCCATGCCACGCGCCGACATGTGGGCCGGCTCGGGTTTTCTCGCCCTGGGGGCGGCCACCGCCGTCGAGTCCTGGCGCATGCCCCGTTTCGAACAGCTCGATGTCAATCCCTGGAGCGTCCCGGGGCTGGTGCCCGGCCTGATCGGTCTGGTGCTGCTGTTCCTGGGCGGGCTGCTGGTGCTGCGGGCGGTGCGGGAAGGTGCGCTGCGGGCAGAGGCGGGCATGGCCGAGGAGCTCGGCTTCGACGCCGAGAGACGAAGGCGCACGCTGCTGGCGTTGCTGCTGACGGTGGGCTACGCGGTCGGACTGGTGGGTCGCCTGCCTTTCCGCACCGCCACCTTCCTCTTCGTGCTGCTGTTCATCGCGCTGTTCCGGATCGAGCGCGGCATGCCGGTCGGGCAGATCGCCCGGGAGCTGGTCTACGCCGCGCTCGAGGCGCTGCTGGTGGCGCTGGCCGTGGGCTTCGTGTTCGAGCGGCTGTTCTATGTCCGCCTGCCCTGAACGGTCATGACCGGCGGCCTCGGACTTTTCCTCGAAGCCCTCGCGGGATTCGCGAACCCCTGGACCCTGGCCAGCGTGCTGTGGGCCACCCTGCTCGGCATCGTCGTCGGCATGATGCCGGGGCTCACCGCCACCCTCGGCGTCGCGCTTTTGACCACCCTGACCTTCAAGATGCCGGCGGGCGATGCCATCCTGGTGCTGATCTGCATGTATGTGGGGGCCATCTACGGCGGCAGTCGCAGCGCCATTCTCCTCAACATTCCGGGCACGCCGGCCAACGCCGCCACCACTCTGGACGGGTTCCCGCTGGCGCGGGCCGGGCAGGCCGGCCGGGCGATGGGCATCGCCACCGCCGGCTCCTTCTGCGGCTCCCTGATCGGCATGTTGATGCTGGTGCTGGTGGCACCGGTGCTGGCCGATTTCGCGCTCGCCTTCGGCTCCTACGAGTTTTTCTGGCTGGCCATGTTCGGCATCGTCATCTCCGGCCAGCTCACTGCCATCGACGATCCCCTGAAGGGGTGGCTCGCGGGTTTCCTCGGCCTGCTGGTGGCGATGGTCGGCCAGGAAGGGATCCACGCCTACCAGCGTTTTTCCTACGGCATCACCGAACTTTCGGGCGGTTTCGGCCTGCTGCCGGTGCTGGTGGGGGCGTTCGGCTTCGCCGAGCTGCTGCAGGTCATGAAACAGCCGGCCTACGAGGTGGTGCGCAATGCCGGCGGGCGGGTCCTGCCCCGCCTCTCCGAGCTCCTGCGCTACTGGCGCACCATCATCCGTTCGGGCCTGATCGGCACCCTGATGGGCCTCCTGCCCGGTGTCGGGGAGGATATCGGCGCCTGGGGCAGCTACGCCGCGGCACGGCGCGCCAGTCGCGAGCGCGAGAAGTTCGGCAAGGGCTCGATCGAGGGTCTGCTGGCGGCCGAGACCGGCAACAATGCGGCGGTTCCCGGCGCCATCATCCCGGTGCTGACCCTCGCCATCCCGGGCTCGGCACCGGCGGCGGTGCTGTTGGCGGCCATGTTCATCCACGGCATCCGGCCGGGGCCGCTGATCATGATCGAGTTCCCCTCCTTCGTGTACGAGGTGGTGGCGATGGTGCTGCTGGCCAGCATCGCCATCCTCGTCCTCGGTCTGGCCCTCACACGTCCCCTGCTCTACGTGCTGGCCGTTCCCCGCGAGCGGCTGATGCCGGTCATCTTCGTGCTCTGCACGGTGGGCGCGTTCGCCATCGCCAGCCGCCTGTTCGATGTCTGGGTGATGGTCGGGTTCGGCATCCTGGGCTTCGTTCTGCGGGAGATGAAGTACCCGATGGCACCGCTGGTGCTGGGTGTGGTGCTGGGGCCCATTCTCGACAAGAACTTCCGGCGCGCCATGGTGCTTTCCGACGGCTCTCTGGAGCCCTTCCTGACCCGCCCGATCAGCGCCGCCCTGGCGTTGCTGACCCTGGTTTCCATCCTGGCCGCGATCCCCGCTGTGCGGGCCGCGGTGCTGCGCCTCGCGCTTCGCATCCGCGGCGGCAGGGCGCCCGTCCGCGGCAGGCCCGAGCCGGGGAGCTGAGAGCATGCGCATGGCCCTGTGCAACGAGGTGGTTCGCGAGCTTCCCTTCGAGAAGCAATGTGCGCTCGCCGCCGGACTCGGCTACCGGGCGCTGGAGATCGCCCCCTTCACCCTGGGCGAGGAGCCGCACCGTCTCGATGCCGCGACCATCGCCCGCTTGCGCCGCACCGCCGAATCCGCCGGCATCGCCATCTCCGGCCTGCACTGGCTGCTGGTAACGCCGCCCGGCCTTTCGATCACCTCGGCGGATGCCGAAGTCCGCGCGCGTACCGTGGCGGTGATGGAGCGTCTCGTCGCCCTCTGTGCCGAGCTCGGCGGCGGCTATCTGGTCCACGGCTCGCCCGCCCAGCGCATGCTGGAGCCGGGCCGGGAAGCGGAGGGGCGGGCGCATGCCCGCGAATGCCTGGCGCGTGCCGCCCGCGCCGCCGAGCGGGCCGGAGTGACCTACTGCCTGGAGCCGCTGTCGCCGGAGGAGACGAATTTCGTCAACAGCATCGAGGAAGCGGTGGCGATCGTCCGCGAGATCGGCTCGCCCGCACTCAAGACGATGCTCGACCATCGGGCAGCCTGCCTGGCCGAGCGGGAGACGCCGGCCGAGCTCCTCGAGCGCTGGTTGCACGGCGGGATGATCGCCCATGTCCATCTCAACGACCGCAACAAGGGCGCACCGGGCCAGGGCGAAGACCGTTTCGCGCCGGTGCTGGCGACGCTCTCGCGCCATGCCTATGCCGGGACGATCGGCGTCGAGCCCTTCCGCTACCGGCCCGACGGTCCCACCTGCGCCGCCCGGGCCATCGGCTATCTCTGTGGCATTCTGGAGACCCTGCGATGACCGCACCGGAAATCCGCATCCGCTCGATCGAGCTGTTCGAACGGCCGGTGCGTTTCCGCCTGCCCTTCCGCTTCGGTGCGGTGACCCTGACGCAGGCCCGCCAGGCCTTCCTGCGCATCGAGATCGAGACCGGCGACGGCGGCAGGGCGATCGGCGTCTCGGCCGATCTCCTGGCACCCAAATGGTTCGACAAGCGGCCCGAGCTTTCCCCCGAGGAGACCGTGGAGGAGCTGGTGGGAGCCCTGCTTTCGGCGCGCGAAGAAGCGCTCGCCGATCGCGGGTTCGCCACCGTCTTCGACCATGCCCTGGCCCTCGGCGGGGCGATCCGGGAAACGCTCGCCGCCCGCGGCATACCCGGTCTCGTCGCCGCCTTCGCCATCGCCCAGCTCGAGCGGGCGATGGTCGATGCCCTCTGCCGCCATGCGGGGAAGAGCGTGTTCGAGGCGGTATCCTCGGGCCTTCTCGGCATCGACGGCAGGCTCCTGCCGGAACGGCCGCAGGCCGAGATCGGCGGTGCCCTCGAAGGCGTCGCGCCGCGGCGTTTCCTGTGGCTGCGGCACACGGTGGGGCTGCTCGATCCGCTGCGCGAAGAGGAAGTGGAGGACGGCCCCCGGGACGGGCTTCCGGTCAGCCTCGAGGCGGTCGTCACCCGCCATGCGATCCGCTTCTTCAAGCTCAAGCTGGGCGGCGACCTCGAGGCCGATCATGCGCGCCTTGGGGACATCGCCCGCCTCCTCGACCGCCTCGTCGAACCCTACCATGTGACCCTCGACGGTAACGAACAGTACGCCGATCCGGCAGCGCTGGCGCGGCTGCTCGACCGTATCGAGGCGGATCGACGCCTCGAGCGGCTGCGAAACTCGATCCTCTACATCGAACAGCCGCTGCCGCGGGCAATGACCTTCGAGGTGGATCTCGGGCCGCTGGCGGAACGGGTGTCGTTCCTGATCGACGAGGCCGACGACCGGCCGGATTCCTTTCCCCGTGCCCGCGAGCGCGGCTATCGCGGCGTCTCGGTCAAGGCCTGCAAGGGGTTCTTCACGGCCCTCGCGAACCGGCTGCGCTGCGAGCTCGCCAACGCCGATGCGGGGCGCACCGTGGCCTTCCCGAGCTCGGAAGATCTCACCACCCAGCCGGGAGTGGCGCTGCAGCAGGATCTGGCCCTGGCCGCGCTCTGCGGCTGCGTGCACAGCGAAAAGAACGGCCATCACTTCGCCGGTGGCATGCAGGGCGCAACGGCTGCCGAAACGCGCGCCTTCGCCGAGGCCCATGGCGATCTCTACCGGCTCGAGGGGGATGCGCTGCGCCTCGTCATCGAGACCGGTCGTCTCCGGATCGGTTCGCTGGCCTGCCCGGGCTACGGGGCCGCCCTCCTGCCGGATTTCGGCGCCATGCGACCCTTGGCGCGGGGAGGGGAAGCACATGGCTGACACCGCCCGCCTCGCCATCAATCTCGCCACCATCCGCGAGCAATGCGGGCTGGCCGAGGCGATCCCCCTTTGTGCGCGGATGGGGATCCGGGCCGTGGCTCCCTGGCGCGACCAGATCGCCGCTACCGGTCTGCGCGAGACCCGGCGGCTTCTGCGCGATTCCGGGCTGGAGGTCAGCAGTGTGTGCCGCGGCGGCATGTTCCCGGCAGCGGAGCGAACCGAGAGGCGGCAGCGCATCGACGACAACCGGCGGGCCATCGAGGAGGCGGCGGTGCTGGGGGCACCCTGTCTGGTGCTGGTCTGCGGCGGCCTGCCGCCGGGATCGAAGGATCTCGAAGGCGCCCGCCACATGGTCGAGGACGGCATCGCCGAGATCCTGGAGGACGCCGCCTCGGCCGGGGTGCGGCTCGGCATCGAGCCGCTTCATCCCATGTATGCCGCCGACCGCTCGGTGATCGTCACCCTCGCGCAGGCTCTCGATCTCTGCGACGGGCTCGGCAGCGGCGCCCCGGTCGGCGTGGTCCTCGATGTCTATCACCTCTGGTGGGGTCCCGACCTCCCCCGCCAGATCGAACGGGCGGGGAGCCGCATCCTCGGTTTCCACGTCTGCGACTGGCTCGTGCCGACTCGCGATCTCCTGCTCGATCGCGGCATGATGGGGGACGGGGTGATCGACATTCCCCGTATCCGCAGCCTCGTCGAGGCGCAGGACTATCGGGGCTGGCACGAGGTGGAGATCTTTTCCGAGCGCGACTGGTGGCGCCGCCCGCCCGAAGAGGTCGTTCGCATCTGTATCGAGAGACACGCATTGCATTGCTGAAAAGGGACATGACGTGACTTCCGCCGGACCGACCGCCGCTTCGCCCGAACTGCCCGAGCGTTTCGCCGACATCGAGGCGCTCGAGGAATGCATGAGCCGCCCCACGCCCGAACTGGTCGCCGATCTCGCCGCCGTCCCCGGCGACATTCTGGTGCTGGGCGCCGGTGGCAAGATGGGTCCGACCCTGTGCCGTATGGCGAAACGGGCCGCCCCCGCAAAGCGGATCGTCGCGGTCGCCCGTTTCACCGAAGCCGGTCTCGAGGAACGTCTTCGGGGCTGGGGCATCGAAACGATCGCCTGCGATCTGCTGGAGGAGGAGGCGGTGGGGCGCCTGCCCCGGCTCGACAACGTCATCTACATGGCCGGCCGCAAGTTCGGTTCCCTCGGTGCCGAGGCCCTGACCTGGGCGATGAACGTGCTGGTGCCGGGCCGGGTCGCCTCGGTGTTCCGGGAAAGCCGCATCGTCGCCTTCTCCACCGCCTGCGTCTATCCCTACATGCCGGTCACCGCCGGTGGCGCGGTCGAGGAAACCCCCACCGAGCCGCCGGTCGGCGATTATGCCTGGTCCTGCGTGGGGCGCGAGCGGGCCTTCCTCTACGGCTCCGAGCGCTGGGGCACGCCCGGCCGGCTGATCCGGCTCTGCTACGCCATCGACATGCGCTACGGGGTGCTGCACGACATCGCCAGCAAGGTGCAGGCGGGGGAGCCCGTGGATCTCGCCATGGGCCATGTCAACGTCATCTGGCAGGGCGATGCCAACGCCATGGCGCTTCGCAGTCTGCGCCATGTCACAAGTCCGACTTCGGCCCTCAACGTCACCGGGCCCGAGACCATTTCGGTGCGCCGGCTGGCCGAGCGGTTCGCGGGGCATTTCGGCCGCGAGGCGATCTTCCTGGGCGAGGAGACGGGATCGGCCTGGCTGTGCGACGCGGCGCGCGCCTTCGATCTCTTCGGCTATCCGCGGGTGCCGCTGTCCCGGCTGGTACGCTGGCAGGCCGACTGGCTCGCCCGCGG
>JALSRW010000607.1 GCA_026984595.1 Alphaproteobacteria bacterium | reverse complement strand
TCGGCCTGATGAGCCGGGCCAAGGCCATCACCTATGAAAACCTCCGCCTGCGGGCGCCCGAGTTCGTCGACCGGGTCGACCGCGATGCCGCCGAGAAGGCGCGCGCCCTGGGTTTCGACATTCCCCGCGACGACCCGCCTCCCCCCATGTTCCTGCCCTTCCGGCTGCGCGGGATGGTGCTCGAGAACCGGGTGGTGGTCTCGCCCATGTGCATGTACTCGGCCGAGAACGGCGTGCCCGGCGACTGGCATCTGGTGCATTACGGCACCCGCGCCATCGGTGGTGCCGGGCTCCTCTATACCGAGATGACCGATGTTTCGCCGGAGGCCCGCATCACGCCCGGCTGTACCGGCATCTGGAACGAGGAACAGGAAGCGGCCTGGAGGCGGATCGTCGAGTTCTGCAAGGCCCACGGTCGGGCGAAACTGTGCATGCAGCTCGGCCACGCCGGCCGCAAAGGGGCCACCAAGCTGATGTGGGAGGGGATGGACGAACCGCTCGAGGAGGGCGCCTGGCCGATTCTCTCGGCGTCCCCGATCCCCTATCTGCCGCACAGCCAGGTGCCGCGGGAGATGACCCGGGCCGACATGGATGCGGTCATCGCCGATTTCGTCGCCGCCACCGAACGGGCCTTGCGCGCCGGCTTCGACATGCTCGAGCTGCATTGCGCCCACGGCTATCTGCTGGCCTCCTTCATCTCGCCGCTGACCAACCGGCGTACCGACGCCTATGGTGGTGCGCTCGCCAACCGCTTGCGCTTTCCCCTCGAGGTGTTCGAGGCGATGCGGGCGGCCTGGCCCGAAGAGAAACCGATGTCGGTGCGCATTTCGGCGGTGGACTGGGCACCCGGCGGGCTCACCGATGCCGATGCGGTGGAAGTGGCGCGTGCCTTCGTCGCCGCCGGCTGTGACCTGATCGATGTTTCCAGCGGCCAGACGGTGGCCGATCAGCAGCCGGTCTACGGTCGCATGTTCCAGGTGCCCTTCGCCGACCGCATCCGCAACGAAGTGGGTTGCGCCACCATGGCGGTCGGCTCGATCACCGACTGGGATCAGGTCAACACCATCATCGCCGCCGGGCGCGCCGATCTGGTGGCGCTGGCGCGGCGGCATCTGGCGGATCCCTATTTCACCTTGCACGCGGCCGCCTTCTACGGCCATCGTGCCCAGCGCTGGCCGGTGCAGTACGCGCCGGGCGCCGAGCAGGCCTACCGGCTGGCCGAGCGCGAACGGGAACAGCTCACCGAGCTGCGTCTCGCCGCCCGTCCCAAGCCGCATTATCGCGAAGCGGCCGAGTGAAGGCCCGACGCGGCTGGATCAGAGCCCGTAATAGGCCCGGCATTCGCGTTCGCGGCCGCGCACCACCCGCCGGCCGACGAGAGGGCCGCGGGTCTCGGTGACGACCGTGCGCTGTCCCTCGAAGGCATCCTCGTCACGGTGGAAATAGAGCACCACCCAGTCCTTGACCCGGTCGAGCTCGTGGGCGCGGGCGGTGTTGGAATAGACCGCAGTGAAATGCCAGGGGCCGCGCTGGGTGTGGAGGATGGGCAGCCAGGCCTCGCCCGAGGGATTGAAGCGCCGGGGTGCGATCTTCGGCAGATCGCCGGCCTCGGCGCGGCGCCGGTATTCGGCATCGACGTCGAGCAGGGTGGCGATGTCCGGTTCCTCGGGCGGTACCGTGCGCCGCCGCGGCCGGGTGCGGGCCAGCATCTCCGCCAGGATCGGCCGCAGCATCGCCGCCCGTTTGGGGCCGATGCCCGGCACCTGCTCGAGCCGCCCGTCATGGGCCGCGAGCTCCAGCTCCTCGAGGGTGTCGATGCCCAGGGTCTCGTGGATCTTGCGGGCGAGTCCGGGACCGATACCGGGAATGCTGGCAAAGAGTGCCACGGGATCGGCCGCACCCTTGAGCCGCTCGAGCTGTGCCCAGCGGCCCGTGCGCACCATCTCGGCGATGGCCGCGGCGATCGAACGGCCGATCGCCGGCAATGCGGTCAGCCCCTCGAACCCTTCCTTTTCCACGATGTCGCGCAGATCGACATCCAGGCTTTCCACCACCCGTGCCGCCTCCCGATAGGCGCGGGCACGATAGGGGTTGGCGCCCTGCTGTTCGAGCAGGTCGGCGGCCTGTCGCAGCCGCTCGGCGATCAGCCGGTTGCGTTCGGGAACGATGTGTACGGCCTTCATTGCTCGCCGCCGAGGTCGGGCATCAGCTTGGACAGCTCGATCGGGAAGGGAAAGACGATGGTCTGGCTGCGCTCGTTGGCGATCTCCTGGAGCGCCACCAGATAGCGGAGCTGCATCGCCTCGGGGCGCTGGGCCATGATCCTGGCCGCATCGAGCATCCGCTCGGCGGCCTGGTATTCGCCTTCGGCGCTGATGATCTTGGCCCGGCGGATGCGCTCCGCTTCGGCCTGCTTGGCGATCGCCCGGATCATGCTCTCGTCGAGATCGACATGCTTGAGCTCGACATTGGAGACCTTGATGCCCCAGGCATCGGTCTGCTCGTCGAGGATGCGGCGGATATCGGCATTCAGCTTGTCCCGCTCCGACAGCATCTCGTCGAGCTCGTGCTGGCCGAGCACCGAGCGCAGGGTGGTCTGGGCGAGCTGGCTGGTGGCGGCCTCGAAATTCTCCACCCGGATCACCGCCCGCTCGGGATCGATCACCCGATAATAGATCACCGCATTGACCTTCACCGAGACGTTGTCGCGGGAGATCACGTCCTGGGTCGGCACATCGAGCACCCGGGTGCGGAGATCGACCCGCACCATCTGCTGGATCACCGGGATGACGATGATCAGGCCGGGTCCCTTGATGCGGTAGAAGCGGCCGAGCACGAAGACCACCGCCCGCTCGTATTCGCGGATGATCTTGAGCGCCGACAGGATCACCAGAAGGGGTACGAGAATGGCGATGGTGGCGCCGATCAGCATGGCGCGTTACTCCCCCCGAGGCAGCGGTTCGACGATCAGCACGAGCCCCTCGCGGCCGGTGACCCGCGCCCGCATGCCCGGCCGCAGCACCTGGCCCGAGCGCGCTTCCCAGATCTCGCCTTCGAAACGCACGACCCCTTGGCGGCCGCTCCAGTGCACCACCTCGGCGACGGTGCCGCGGATGCGCTCTGGACCGATGGCGACGCGCCGGAAACGGCTGCGGGCGATCATCGCCATGGCCATCAGCAGCAGACTGCCGAGCCCGGCGGCGACACCGCCCACCAGCCACAGCGAGATGGTAAAGCCCGGGGCCTCGGTGTCCATCAGCATCACCGCACCGGCCACCAGCGCGGCGATGCCGGCGACCCCCAGCGCCCCGAAACTGCCGAGGAACGCCTCCGCCACCAGCAGCGCCGCGCCGAGGGCGATCAGGGCGAGGCCGGCGAAGTTCACCGGCAGCACCTGGAAGGCATAGAGGGCCAGCAGCAGGGAGATGGCGCCGATCAGGCCGGGTCCGGTGAGGCCGGGGCTGTAGAATTCGAGGATGATCCCGTAGATCCCGATCAGCATCAGGATGTAGGCGACATTGGGATTGGTGAGGATCTGCAGCAGGCGCGATCGCCAGTCGGGTGCGACCGGCTCCAGCTCCAGCCCGGCGGTGGCGAGCTCGATCCTTTCGCGGCCGATCTCCACCACCCGGCCGTCGATCTTCTCCAGGAGCTCGGGAAGGTCGCGGGCGACGAGGTCGATCACGCCGAGATCGAGCGCCTCCTCGGCCGACAGGCTGGCCGCCTCGCGCACCGCCTTCTCCGCCCATTCTGCGTTGCGGCCGCGCATTCGCGCGAGAGCCCGGATGAAGGCGGCGGCATCGTTCATCACCTTGTCCATCATACCGGGACGGCCCGGTGCCGCCGGCTCGCCGTCCTTCCCGTCTTCCCCGGGGGTCTTCTCGGGAGAGGGGGCGCCGGGCAGGCCGCCGATGGCGATCGGCGTGGCGGCGCCGAGATTGGTGCCGGGGGCCATCGCCGCGATGTGGGAGGCATAGAGAATGTAGGTGCCGGCGCTGGCGGCGCGCGCACCACTCGGGCCGACCCAGCCGGCCACCGGGATCGGGCTCGCCAGAATGTCGCGGATGATCTCGCGCATGGCGGTATCGAGACCGCCCGGAGTATCCATGCGGAGGATGACGAGTGCCGCCTGCTCGCGCCGGGCGCGTGCGAATCCGCGCGTCAGATAGTCGCTGGTGGCCGGGCCGATCGGCCCTTCGATCTCGAACACCAGCGCCTTGCCCGAGGGCTCCCGGGCGTTGCCGGGCCATCCCCACAGGCCGAATGCCAGTGCGACCCCGAGGATCCAGCCTGCGATCACCGCATGTCCCCCGCAGTGGCCCGAAGCCTCCGAGACGTGCAGGATGGGGCAGGGGAAGGATTCGGGCAAGCATTGCCGGGAGCCGGGAGCCGGGAGCGGGTGCGAGACATGGGCAACAACGAAACGGCGACGGTCGAGGACAATCTGTGGCAGCGGACGGCCGGCGAAGACGCCGCATGGCCCGTCCTGGAGGAGGAGCGACAGGCGAACATCGCCGTCATCGGCGGCGGCTATACCGGGCTTTCCGCCGCTCTCCATCTGGCCGAGCGCGGGCAGGAGGTGGTGCTGCTGGAAGCGGGCGGGATCGGCGAGGGCGCTTCCGGCCGCAATGGCGGCCAGGTGATTCCCGGGCTCAAGCAGGATCCGGAGGCGGTGGAGCGGATCTGGGGGCCCGGGGCGGGACGCCGTGCCGTCGCGTTTTCGGGGGCCGCACCCGACCTCCTCTTCGCGCTGATCGACCGCCACGCCATCGGCTGCCATGCGCAACGCGGCGGCTGGCTGCAGCCGGCGGCCTCGCCCCGGCATCTGCCCCTCCTGCGCCGCCGGATCCTGCAGTGGCGCGAACATGGTGCCGAGCTCTCTCTGCTGTCGCGCAGCGAAACCGCCGAGCGTCTCGGTACCGATGCCTATCACGGGGCGCTCTTCGATCCCCGCGGCGGCAGTCTGCATCCGCTCGAATACGCCCGCGGCCTGGCCGCTGCGGCGGCGGCCTCCGGTGCCCGCATCTTCTGCCGGAGCCCGGTACGGACCGTGCAGCGCAGCGGTGACGGCTGGCGCCTTGTCACCCGTCGCGGCGTGCTGCGCTGTGGGACGCTCGTTTGCTGCACCAACGCCTACAGCGGACCGCCGATCCCGGCGATCGACCGCTGCATCCTGCCGGTCTGGTCGGTACAGGTGGCGACGGCGCCGCAACCGGCGGCGATCCGCGGCCGCATCCTGCGAGACGGCGTCTGTGCCTCCGACACCAGGCGGCTGCTCACCTATTTCCGTTTCGATCCCGCAGGGCGGTTCGTCATCGGCGGGCGCGGCGCCTTCACATCCCGGGGGCGCGCGGGTGCCTTCGCAGCACTCCGCAGGCGCGCCCTCGCCCTGTTTCCGGGGCTGGAGCCGAGCTGGCGGTACGCCTGGGGCGGGCTGGTGGCCCTCACCGAGAATCATCTGCCGCAGCTCGCGAGCCCGGAACCCGGGCTCCATCTGGCCTTCGGCTACAATGGCCGGGGCGTGGCCATGGCCACCGCCGTAGGGCGGGTTCTCGCCGACCGGCTCGGGGGCGCCGAGCCCGCCGACCTGCCGCTTCCCGTTGTGCGCCGCCCGCGATTCTGGCCGCATGCGTCTTTGCTGCGATGGTCGTTGCCGCTGGCGGGCCCGGTCTCCGGGTGGGCGGAGCGCCTGCGGGCGGCGGGCCGGCGCCGAGCCGGAGGATGACATTCGGCAGCGCGCCGGCGTCAACCTTCCGTTAACCGGACATGGATACATACCTTGCCATGCGCATCCGTGCGCATCGGCTTCCGTCTGCTTCGGGCCGTTTCGACCGGACCACCGGGCGTTCCGATCGTCGGGAGCACGGCCCGCCCATGTAGGAGCAAGGAGTTGACGAAGTGCGTCCGAAAGACCTGCCACTGCTCGAACTGAGCTTCGTTCTGTCTCTGGCGGCCGGCATCGGCGCCGCTTTCATGGCCCTTCTGGCTGTCGAATCCGACCCGTTTCTCGCCTCGGCCATCCTCTTCACCGCCGCGGGCGCATTCCTCGCTGCCACCTTTGTCGGATTTACCGTGCGATGCCTGCGCGGGGTGACCGACGAGAGCAGTGGCGGGGGCACCGAGGCCGGCGGGGTCGCCGGGAGGGTTGCCGCGACGCTGCTCCACCTGCGCGCACGGGAACGGGAGCTGCCCGCGCGCGTCCGCGCCATGCTCGAGGCCGCGGTGCGAGGGGAGCCCGTTCCCGCCGGGCTTGCCGCCGGGGAAGGGGCCGTCTGGGGGGCGATCCGCACCTTCCTCGACGAACGCGCCGCCGCTGCCGGCACCGGGGAGGACTGCGGGGAACGGTTCGCGGCACTCCGCAACATCTGCGGCGAGCTCGAGCGGGGCGCCGAGCTGCTCGTCGAGCTGCGCGATCGGCTGGGCGAGGCCACCCGGGAGAGTTCGCAGGACATGCAGAGCATCGCCGCCGCGGTCGAACAACTTTCGGTGGCGGTCGGGGAGATCGGACGCAACACCAATGTTTCGGCGGAGGTTGCCCGGCGATGTGTGGGCGAAACCCGGCAGTCCCGGGAGGAGGCCGACCGGCTCGGTGATGCCGCGGGCCGCATCGCCTCCATCGTCGAGACCATCCGCCAGATCGCCGATCAGACGACATTGCTCGCCCTCAACGCCACCATCGAGGCGGCGCGAGCGGGAGCCGCCGGACGCAGTTTCGCGGTGGTGGCGGGCGAGGTGAAGGCACTCGCGCAGCAGACGGCGGCGGCCACCGAAGACATCGACCGTCGCATCGATGAGGTGAAGGCGGCGGTGGACAAGGTCGGGGCCAGCATCGAGGTGATCATGGCCACCGCCGGCGAGGCCGACCAGGCGGCGTCCGCCATTGCCACCGCCGTCGAGCAGCAGGGCGCGGTGATCGACGAGATTGCCCAGCGCCTGCAGCGGGCTTCCGACGCTACGAATCGCATCGACCGCGCGGTGACGCGTCACGAGGGCGATGCCGGCGGTGATGCGCATCTCGAAACGGTCGCCC
>JALSRW010000606.1 GCA_026984595.1 Alphaproteobacteria bacterium | reverse complement strand
TGTCCAGCAGGCGATGGCCGCTGGCCTCGCAGAAATTCGCGAAATCGCCGGGCGCCTTGGCATCGGTGGCGAGCACCAGGAGCCGGCTGCCGGGGGGCATGCCCCGGAGCCGTTTTTGCGCCTTGAGGACCGGCAGGGGGCAGGACAATCCGCGCGCATCCAGCTCGACGCACTCCATACTTGCACCATCCTCCATGCGTGCTAGCAAGCGCCGGCAGGCTAACCGCCCTTTTCCGGGAAGGCGAGGGGGATGCAGAGGCGCAGCGCGGCCCGGGCCCCGGTGATCGGGGTGGTGGGATGGAAGAACAACGGCAAGACCACCCTGGTGACCCGGCTGGTGGCCCATCTCGTGGCCCGGGGGCTCAGGGTCTCCACCGTCAAGCACGCCCATCACAGTGTCGATGTCGATCAGCCGGGCAAGGACAGCCATCGCCATCGCGAAGCGGGGGCCACGGAGGTGGTGCTGGCCACCGCCCGCCGCTGGGTGCTGATTCACGAGCTGCGCGAGGAGGCGGAGCCGCCGCTCGAGGACCTCCTGGCCAAGATGGCCCCGGCCGATCTGGTCATCGTCGAGGGTTTCAAGCGCTTTCCCCATCCCAAGATCGAAGTCCATCGCAAGGCCCGGGGAACACCGCTCATCGCCCGCGAGGATCGGAGCGTGCTGGCGGTGGCCTCCGACGAGCCGCTGCCGGATCTCGATCGCCCGGTGTTCGACCTCGACGCCATCGCCGAGATCGCCGATTTCGTCCTCGCCCATGCCGGACGGCGACCATGAGCAGCGATCCCGATTGCATGGAATACGAGGCCGACGGCCAGATCTCGCTGGGCGAGGCCCTGGAGAGGCTGCGGGCGGCGGCCGAACCCGTGGTCGGCAGCGAGATCGTGCCGCTGGACGCGGCCGCCGGGCGGGTGCTGGCCGCGCCGCTGATCGCCCCGCGGGACGTTCCCGCCTTCGACAATGTCGCCGTGGACGGCTACGCCTTTGCCGCCGCCAGCCTCGATGCCGGTCGCGAAACCCGGCTGCGGCTCGTGGAGGGGCGGGCCGCCGCCGGCCATCCCTTCGCCGGCGAGGTACCCGCCGGCAGGGCGGTGCGGGTGCTGACCGGGGCGGTGCTCCCGGCCGGTACCGACACCGTGGCGATGGAGGAGGAGGTCCGGCTCGAAGCGGGCCATGTGGTGGTGCCCGCGGGCTATCGTGGCGGGGCCAACGCCCGCAGACGGGGCGAGGACATCGCCGCCGGCCGGATCCTGTTCGAGGCCGGAACCCGGCTCCTGCCCCAGCACATCGGGGTCGCCGCCAGCCTCGGGCGGGCCGAGCTGCCGGTCTATGCGCGGCTGCGGGTGGCGGTCTTTTCCAGCGGCGACGAGTTGCGCGAGCCCGGCGAGCCCTTCGCCGAAGGTACGGTCTACGATGCCAACCGCCACATCCTGAAGGCGCTGTTGGCCGCCCTGCCGGTGACGGTGACCGATCTCGGCGTTCTCGCCGACCGCGCGGAGGTGGTGCGCGAGGCGTTGGATCGCGCCGGACGCGAGTTCGATCTGGTGATCACCTCGGGCGGCGCCTCGCGCGGTGACGAGGACCATATGGTGCGCACCGTAGAGGCCCTCGGCAGCCTCCATTTCTGGCGCGTGCGGATGAAGCCCGGGCGGCCCATCGCTCTCGGTCGCGTGGGGCGGGCATCCTTCGTTGGATTGCCGGGCAATCCGGTGGCGGCGATGGTCTGCTTCCTGCTGTTCGCGCGGCCGCTCTCGCTGCGGCTGGCCGGAGCACAGTGGCGGGAACCGCGCAGCTATCGGGTCCCCGCCGCCTTCGCCATGCGCAAGAAGACGGGCCGCACGGAATTCCTGCGCGCGCGCCTGATGCACCGCGAAGACGGTTCCTCGGTCGTGCAGCGCATCGCGCGGCAGGGATCGGGCATCCTCACCGGCATGACCGAGGCCGACGGCATCGTCACCCTCGGCGAGGAAGTGGGCGAGGTTCGCGAGGGCGACCCGGTGCCGTTCACCAGCTTCGCCGAATTCGGCTATCCGGCATGAGCCCGGGGGCGGAGACCCGCACCGCCGACGCGGTGGTGATCGGTGCCGGCATCGCCGGTGCCTCGGCCGCCTTCGCGCTGGCCCGCGACGGGCTGCGGGTGGTCCTGCTGGAGCGCGAGAGCCAGCCTGCCTACCACACCACCGGGCGTTCCGCCGCCCTGTTCATCAAGTCCTACGGCAACGCCCTCATCCGCCGTCTGACGGTGGCCTCCGAGCCCTTCTACGACGAGCCGCCGGCCGGTTTCTCCGAGGTGCCGCTGCTGACCCCGCGCGGCTTCATGTTCATCGCCCGGCGCGACCAGTGCGAGCGGCTGGAGGAAGAACTCGCCTTGGCCCGCCGCTTCGTGCCCGCGGCACGGTTTCTCGATGCGCAGGAGGCGAGGGCGATGGTCCCGCTCCTGCGGCCGGACTACCTGGCCGCGGCGATGCTCGATCCCGAGGCCCGCGATCTCGATGTCGGAGCCATCATGGGAGGATATCTGCGGGGCCTGCGGGCGGGCGGCGGCGCACTCTTCTGCGACGCCGAAGTGCTCGATCTCCGGCGCGAAGGCGGGGTCTGGCGGGTGGAGAGCCGAGCCGGACGGTTCGAGGCGCCGCTGGTGATCGATGCGGCCGGCCCCTGGGCCGACGAGATCGCCGGGCTCGCCGGGCTCGCCCCCCTCGGTCTGGTGCCGAAGCGGCGCACCGCCTTTCTGGTCGATCCCCCGCCCGGGACGGAGATCGGTTCCTGGCCGCTGGTCGCCGATGTCGAGGAGCGGTTCTACATCAAGCCCGACGCCGGCCGCATTCTCTGCTCGCCGGCCGACGAGACGCCCTCGCCGCCCTGCGATGCGGCGCCCGAGGAGCTGGACATCGCGATCGCCGTCGACCGCATCCAGCGGGCCTTCGATCTGCCGATCCGCCATGTCCGCCACAGATGGGCGGGGCTGCGCACCTTCGCACCCGACAACACGCCGGTGCTCGGCTTCGATCCGCGCACGGACGGCTTTTTCTGGCTGGCCGGCCAGGGCGGCTACGGCATCCAGACGGCGCCGGCGATGGCCGGCCTCGCCGCCGCTCTCCTCGCCGGCGGCTCGGCGGACGAGATGCGGGAGCTGTACGCGGCGCTGGATCCCGCGCGTCTCCTGTCGGGCCGATGAGCTCCGGGCTGCGGCTCACTCTTCTGCTCTGCGGCATGCAGGTGCTGGCGCTTTCCGGCTGGCTCAGCTTTCAGGCGCTCATTCCGATGTTCCGCGAGCTCTGGAACCTGACCAACGCCGAGGCCGGCTGGGTGGCCGCGGTATCCTATCTGACCTACGCCAGCTTCGCGCCGCTGCTGACCGCCCTGACCGACCGGCTGGACGCCAGGAAGGTGGTGATCGCGGGCTGCGGGGTGAGCTTCCTCGCGGCGTCCGGCTTCGGTCTGCTGGCCGACGGCTTCTGGAGTGCGATTCTGTTTCGGGCACTCACCGGAATCGGCATCGCCGGCAGCTACATGCCGGGCCTCAAGGCGCTCAGTGACCGGCTGGAACCCAAACGACAGGGGCGTTTCCAGTCCTTCTACACGGCGAGCTTCTCGCTGGGCTCCGCGCTGTCCCTGTTCGCCACCGCCTTTCTCGCCGACAGCTTCGGCTGGCGCGGCGCCTTCCTCGGCGTCGGCCTGCTGGCGCTCGCGGCGGGCCTCCTCGCCTTCCTTTCTCTGCGCCCGCAGGCGCCGCCGTTGGCCCCCGGATCCCGCCTGCTGTTCGATCCGCGACCGGTGCTGCGCGACCGCAGGGCGCTGGCCTACATCATCGCCTATGCCGCCCATGCCTTCGAGATGGCCGCCTTCCGCACCTGGATCGTGGCCTTCCTGCTGTTCGCGGCGCTGGCCTCGGGCAGCCCCATCGAGGGGGCCACCGCCGCCGCCATCGCCACCGCCCTGGTGATGATCGGCCTGCCGGCGAGCATCGCCGGCAACGAGCTGGCCTCGCGTTTCCCGCGGCCGCTGGTGCTGACGCTGATCATGAGCGCTTCCGCCGCTTTCGCGTTGCTCCTGGGGGCGATCGCAGCGCTGCCGTTCCGGCTGGTGGTCGCGGTCGCCGCGGTGTACGCCTCTCTGGTGATGGCCGACAGCGCCGCGATCACCGTCGGTACCCTGGCCCAGGCACCGCTGGAGCGGCGGGGCACGGCGATCGCCACCCAGACCCTGCTGGCCTCGGTGATGGCCATGGCCAGCCCGCTCCTGGTGGGCTACGCCCTCGACTGGGCCGGCGACGGCAACATGGCGGGATGGATCCTGGGATTCGCCATCATGGGGCTCGGGGTGATGGCGGGACCGGTGGCCTTCCTGTTCCTGGCCCGTCCCGCGAGAGCGTAGCAGGGGGA
Organism: Alphaproteobacteria bacterium; assembly: GCA_026984595.1. GTDB lineage: Bacteria > Pseudomonadota > Alphaproteobacteria > Geminicoccales > Geminicoccaceae > JALSRW01. The sequence continues at coordinate 2,649 of JALSRW010000606.1, read as the reverse complement.
GGTGTGCCATGTTCGACGCGAAGGAGATGCTGGAGGAGATCCGGCGCTGGGTGGAGATCGAGACACCCACCGGCGCACCCGCCGCCGTCAACCATCTGATGGAGATCGTGGAGAGCGAATTCCGCTCTCTGGGTGCCCGTACGCGCCGCATCGCCGGTCGCGACGGCCATGCCGACCATCTCGAAATCGCCTCCCCCTGGGGCGGCGAGGAACCCGGCATCCTGATCCTCAGCCATCTGGATACCGTGCACCCCGTGGGTACGCTGGCGAACGGCCTGCCCTTCCGCATCGAGGGCGATCGCGCCTACGGCCCCGGCATCTACGATATGAAGGGCGGCGCCTTTCTGGGGTTCGCCGCCTTCCGCGAGCTGGTTCTGCGGGAGCGCACCACGCCGCTGCCGCTGCGCTGGATCTTCACCGGCGACGAGGAGGTGGGCAGTCCCACCTCGCGGGATCTCATCCGCGAGGCCGGCCGCAGGGCGAAATACGTGCTGGTGACCGAGCCGGCCCGCGACGGCGGGAAATGCGTGACCGCACGCAAGGGAGTCGCCCGCTTCGTCATGCGTCTCCGAGGTCGTCCCGCCCATTCCGGCGCCCGCCACTGGGAGGGCCATAGTGCGGTGCGCGAGCTGGCCCATCAGATCCTGGCCCTCGAGGCGTTCACCGACTATGCGCGCGGCATCACCGTCAATGTCGGCATCGTCTCGGGCGGCACGGCGGTCAATGTGGTGCCCGAACGTGCCGAGGCGTCGATCGATCTGCGGGTGCCGCGCATCGAGGATGCGGAGCGGCTGATGCCACGCTTTCTCGAACGGATTCCGGTCGATCCCGATGTCACGATCGTCGTCGAAGGCGGTCTCGACCGCCCGCCCTACGAAAAGACGGAAGCCACCGCCGCCCTGTTCGCCCATGCGCAGGCGCTGGCCCGCGAACTCGGCTTCGAACTCGGGGACGTCGCCTCCGGCGGCGGCAGCGACGGCAATTTCCTGGCCGACCGGCTGCCCGTCCTCGACGGGCTCGGAGTCGACGGTGCCGGCGCCCACACCATGGAGGAGCATCTGCTGGTCTCTTCGCTGGTGCCGCGCGCGAGCCTGCTTTTGCGGCTGTTCGAGACCCTGCGCTAGCCACCCCCGCCGGCGGGGGCGGCGAGGACCTCCCGCAACGCGGCGAGAGCGGCGGCGAAATCCCGGGGACTCGCCACCGAGGGATCGATCTCCAGCATCCCGCGGCCGGCGCCGGCATCGCGCAGCCGCACCGGTGGGCGTCGCGCGGCGAGGGCGGCGGCGACGTCGCGGGCACTGCGGCCGAGAACCGCGGCGTCGATCAGGAATCGTACCCGCGACCCCGGCCCCGGCAGCGGCACGACCCCCGGCAGGCGACGCAGCAGCCGCAGCAACCGCTGCCGACCACGGGCGATCCGCCGCGCCCGGGCATCCGCCTCGGCGACGAAGGCTTCGAGTGCCGCCAGCACCCCGGCCACCGCCTCCTTGGTGGGTTTCATCGGCCGGCCGATCCCGGTCATCTGTGCGCGGCAGGCGGCGACCAGATCGGCCCGGCCGAGGACGAGCCCGGCGGTGGGACCGGCGAGCGCTTTCTGGGCGCTGGTCAGGACGAGATCGGCGCCGGCGTCGAGGAAGGGCGTGGCCGAGGCCTCGTGGGCGGCATCGACCACCGCCGGCACCCCGTGACGGCGGCAGAGATGGAGGAACTCCGGCAGTTCGGGAAGCTCGGCCGCCTCGATGCTCGGCGAGACGACGTAGAAGGCGGCGGCGAGGCGGGGATCGGCGAGGGCGGCCGCGAGCTCCTCCCGATGGCAGCGGTTGACGCCGCCGACGGCCAGAATCTCGGCGCCGCTCGTCCGCAGCGGCTGGGAAACGAGGCCGCCGTAATCGACATCGTGGGCGCGCATCAGCAGCACCCGATCGCGGGCGAGGCCGCTCGTGTCCGGCAGCCGGCGGATCGCCGCCCGGTCGGTGGCGGTGAGGCAGGCGGCCGCGGCGATCGTCAGGGATGCGGCGGTGCAATGGGTGATACAGGCCGCCTCGGCCTCGTGGAAGGCGGCGAGGCGGCGGCCAGCCAGATCGAGGAGAGCCTCCATCTCGTAGCTGCGCCCGAGGCTGGCGGCCACCGCGTTCGCCACGCGGCGCGGGGTGCGGGCGGCCCCGAGCGACGTCCGCGGGCCGGCGAGGTTGACGATCTCAAGCTCGGCGAGCGGCGGCTCCTGCGGCATCGACGGCCTCCCTTCCGGCTGTCCGCCGCGCTTCTATCCCGCGGCGGCCGCCGCTCGCAAGCGCCGTCGCCGACGGCTCAGGGGGCGGCGGCCCGGTCGGCGATCGCCGCCAGAATGTCGTCGAGCTCGGCCGCCAGGCTCTCGAGCTTCTCGCCGCCGTCGGCGAAATAGGGTGCAAAGACGAAGCTCGGAAGCTTGTAGCTCAAAGTCGCAGTGCCGTCGGCATTCTCGGTGAGATAGAGCCGCAGCGGCGCCTCGATGCCGGCGGCGATGCTCGCTTCCAGCATGCGCACGGCGAATTGCGGGCCGTAGACGCCGACCACCATGTTGCCGGGAATGGTGAGACCGAGGTTCTTCGCGCCGATGGTGGCGCTGGCGCGGGTGACGATATTGATCGGGCTTTCCTTGACCGCGGCATC
>JALSRW010000605.1 GCA_026984595.1 Alphaproteobacteria bacterium | reverse complement strand
CGGTCCCGGAGCGGCCGCTTTCCACATCCTGTTGCTGGTCTTCGATCTGGTCACCATTCTCTTTTTCCTGGTGGTGACCTTCACCGGCACCGAGCCGTGGATCCTGCGTCTCGAATTCGCCCTCGGATGGGTACTGCTCGTCGAGTTTCTGGCTCGCACGCTGGCCGCACCCGACATGCGCCGCCACCTCCTGCTTCCGAGTTCGCTCGCCGATATCCTGGTCGTCGCCGCGCTGCTGCTGCCGGCGGTGGTCGAGAATTTCGCCTTCCTTCGCATCCTTCGCGCGGTACGGCTGCTGCGGTCCTATCATCTGCTGGGCCGGCTGCGGCGACACCTGCCCTTCGTGGACCGGCATCACCGCTCGCTGCAGCACGGACTCGATCTGTTCGTCTTCGTCTTCGTCATGAGTGCCGTGGTCTATGTCAGTCAGGTCGAGATCAATCCCCACATCACCAACTATCTCGATGCGCTCTACTTCACGGTGACCGCCCTCACCACCACGGGCTTCGGCGATATCGTGCCGGTCGGCAGTACCGGGCGCGTGCTCACCGTGGTGATCATGATCATCGGCATCTCGCTGTTCATCCGGCTCGCCCAGAGCCTGTTCCGCCCGCCCAAGGTGGAACATGCCTGTCCCCGATGCGGACTCGGGAGACACGATCCCGATGCCGTGCATTGCAAGCACTGCGGAACCGTGCTCAATATTCCGAGCGAAGGCGAGTGAGGCAGGAGAAACTCGCCGCGGGCGCCCTGCTGCGAGCGGGCACCGTTCCCGATTCCGGGCCATCAGGAAGGAAACCCGATCATGCGCAAGTCACTTCTCGCCGTCGCCGGCCTGTCGCTGGCGGCGCTCGCCGGCTGCCAGCAGATGGGCTACGGTTCGAGCGAAGCGGGCTACCAGGACCCCGACGCCAAGGCCGCCGCCAAGGCGGCGGCACCCGCCCAGAAGAACATGGCCCATGTCCATATCCGTCATGTGATGATGAGCTGGAACGACACCCCCGACAAGATGGGGCTGCTGCCGACGGCCGAAGCCGAAGCGAAGATCGCCGCCCAGCACGCCGCACTGGCGATGCAGAAGCCCGAGGATCTCGACTGGATCAAACTCCACATCGGCCATGTCATGAACGCCTGCGATCCCTCGGTGGTGCCGAAGGGGCCGGGGCTCGGCTACGGCGTGGTGAAGGCGGCGACGGGCGTGGCCAAGCATGTCAACTTCGCGGCCAACAGCGAAGGGGCTTCGGACAACGTCAAGCTGCATGCCGTGCATGTCGCGACGAGCGCGGAGAACACCGTCGCCCGCTGCAAGGAAATCCTCGCCCTCGGGCAGAAGGTGATGGCCGCCTCGAGCGCCGCGGATGCCGCGGCCATGGCTCGAGAGATCAAGGCGCTGGCGGACGCTCTCGTGGCCGGTGTGGACGCCAATGGCGATGGCACGGTGAGCTGGGAGAAGGGCGAGGGCGGTCTCGCCGCCGCCCGTCAGCACATGATGTTCATGATGAAGGGCGAAGGCATGGGTGTCTGAAGCCCGCCATCCGGGCGACGAACACGGTCCCGGCGGGGTGGACCCGCCGGGATCTTGCCTTCAAAAAGAGGAAACAGACACCGTGACCGGCGGTAGCCGGCCCGCGACAATCGGCACAGGCAAGGACGACGGAGGTTGAAAGAGCCATGGCGAGAGCAACGGGAGCGCGCCGCATCCATCCCCTGGTGCGCCGGATGAAGGAGCAGCTCGCGACCGGCGGCTGCGATCGTCGCGAGTTCCTGCGGACCGTGGCTCTGCTCGGGGTGAGTGCGCCCGCGGCCTATGCCATGGCCGGCCGCATTCTCGGCGAGAATCTGGTGGATCCGCTGCAGGCGGCGCAGGACACACCGCGCAAGGGCGGCATCCTGCGGGTCTCCATGCCGGTGCCCGAGATCAAGGATCCGGCGACCTTCGACTGGACCGAGAAGTCCAACTGTGTCCGCCACATGATCGAATATCTGACCTATACCGGGCCGGACAATGTCACCCGCCCCTATCTGGCCGAGCGCTGGGAGGCTTCCGACGATCTGACGCAATGGACCTTCTACCTGCGCCGCGGCATCCGCTGGCACAATGGCGATTCGTTCAACGCCGATGACGTGGTCTTCAACTTCACCCGCTGGCTCGATCCCGCCACCGGCTCCTCCAATCAGGGCCTGTTCGCGGCCATGACCGAGGAATACGAGACCGGGGAAAAGAACGAGGACGGTTCGCCCAAGATGGGCAAGCGGATGCGGGCGGGTGCGGTCGAGAAGCTCGACGACTACACGGTGCGCCTCAACCTCTCGCGGCCGGTACTGTCGATTCCCGAAAACCTGTTCAACTATCCGACGGCGATCGTCCATCGCGATTTCGACAGGAACGGGGCCGATGTGCTGGCCTTCCGCGTCGGTACCGGACCCTACACCATCGCCGAGTTCGCGGTCGGCGAGAAATGCATCCTCGAACGCGTCGATCAGCCCTACTGGGGCGAGGAGCTCGACGATCCCTTCATCGGCGGGCCGATCTATCTCGACGAGATCCATTACTACGACCACGGCCCGGCCTCCGCCGCCCAGCTCGCCGCCTTCGCCTCGGGCCAGGTGGACATGACCTTCGAGATCGGCAAGGACTCCCTGCAGATGGCGCAGTCGGTACCTGGCGCTGTGCTCTACGAGGTGACCACGGCGCGCACCGGCGTGATGCGCATGCAGGTCGATCGCAAGCCCTTCGACGATTTGCGGGTGCGCCGTGCGATCCAGCTCTGCTGCGATGCCAAGGTCTATCCGGAGCTGGTGTATCTCGGTCGGGGGACGGTCGGGGAACATCACCATGTGTCGCCGATCCATCCCGAATATTTTCCACTGCCGCCGTTCGAGCCGAATGTCGAGGAAGCCAGGTCGCTGCTGGCCGAGGCCGGCTACCCGGACGGTCTCGAGCTCACCATCGATGTCGGCAACACCAACGGACCCTGGCAGCAGCAGGTCTGCGAGATCTTCCGGGAGCAGCTCGCTCCCGCCGGCATCCGTCTGAACATCAACGTGATGCCGGCGCCCCAATACTGGGAGATCTGGGACAAGACGCCGTTCGGGATGACCGCCTGGACGCATCGCCCCCTGGGCACCATGGTCCTCTCGCTCGGCTACCGCTGCGGCGTGCCCTGGAACGAGACGCATTACTGCAACAAGGCCTTCGACGAAGCGCTGGATGCCGCCGAATCGACCGTCGATGTCGCCGAGCGACGCAAGCTGATGGAGAAGGTCGAGCGCATTCTCCAGCAGGATGCGGTGATCGTGCAGCCGCTGTGGCAGCCGAGCTTCACGGTGGCGGCGGAGAAGGTGAAGAACTTCCACGCCCATCCGACCCAGTACCATCTCTTCCACCGGGTCTGGGTCGACGCCTAGGCAGCGGCGGGCGGAGGCGGGGGAAGCGGCCGTTCCGGCCGCCGTGGCCCCGCGGGAGGTGGCGGCTCCATGCTGATGCTCGCGGCGCGCCGGTTCGGTGCCATGGTGCTGATCATGGCCGTCATCTCCCTGCTGCTCTTCGTCATCTTCGAGAGCGACAAGCTGGCCGTGGCCGGCAAGGTGCTGGGGCCCTATTCCTCGCTCGAACAGCGCGAGCTCTGGCTGGAGAAGGAAGGCTACAACCGGCCCTTCCTGGTCCGCTACGGCGAATGGGTGAGTAATGCCCTGCGCGGCGATTTCGGCCGCAGCATCCGCTTCAAGGCGCCGGTCTCGGAGCTGCTCTGGCCGCGTCTCGCCAATACCGGCATCCTCGCCGGCTTCGTCTTCCTGCTGATGGTGCCCCTGTCGCTGACCCTCGGCGTGCTGGCCGGGATGCGCGAGGGATCGGCGCTGGACCGCCTGCTGTCGCTTCTCTCGGTGGTCACCACCTCGATCCCGGAATTCGCCTCGGCCGCCGTTCTGGTCGCCCTGTTCGTGTTCGAGCTGGGCTGGCTGCCCGGCACTTCCTCGATGACCGGTGGTTTCGACTGGACCCAGCTCGTGCTGCCGGTGGGGGTGCTGGTGCTCTACGATTTCGGCTATGTGGCGCGCATGACCCGGGCATCGATGGTCGAGGTGATGACCTCGCAATACATCCGCACCGCCATCCTCAAGGGTCTGCCGCGGCACCGGGTGATCCTGCGCCATGCGCTCAGGAACGCCCTGATCGCTCCGTTCACGGTGATCATGTTGCAGCTCAACTGGCTGCTCTCGGGGGTGATCGTGGTCGAGGTGTTCTTCGCCTACAAGGGATTCGGCGCCCTGCTCTACGATGCGGCGATGTTCGGTGACATCTACCTGATCGAGGCCTGCACCATGGTCGCGGTGTTCGTGGCGGTGCTCTCGCAGTTCCTCTCGGATGTCGGCTACACCATGCTCAATCCCCGCATCCGCTTCGACCGGGCAGGTGCGTGATGGCCGCAGGCGGCGAGACCCGGGGCAGGGAACTGCCCTCCCGGATCGGCACCTTCCTCGGCGCCCTGGCGCTCCTGCGGGAAAGTCCGATCGCCATGATGGGTGCCGCCATTCTGCTCTTCTGGGTGGCGATGGCGGTGCTGGCGCCGCTGCTGCCGCTGGCCGATCCCAACCTGCCGCTGGAACCCCTGCGTCCCCCCCTTTCGGTGGCCGCGGACGGGAGCACCACCTTCTGGCTGGGCACCGACATCAAGGGCCGGGATGTGCTCTCGCGGCTCGTCTGGGGCGCGCAGCGGGTATTGATCTGGGCCGGCATCGCCACCCTCGCCGCATATCTGGTGGGCGTGACGATGGGGCTGGTGGCCGGCTATCTCGGCGGCTGGTGGGACGAGACGCTCTCCTTCCTGGCCAACGTTCTGCTGAGCTTTCCGGTGATGGTGCTCTACATCATCGTCATCACCCGGATCGGTGCCTCGCCCCTCAACATCGTGCTGGCGGTGACCTTCGCCTCGGCGCCGGGGATCATGCGCATCGTCCGCGGTCTGGTGCTCGATCTGAAGAGCCGCGATTATGTCGCGGCCGCCCGGACCCGCGGCGAGAGGCCGGTCTACATCATGCTCGTCGAGCTGCTGCCCAACGCCCGCGGGCCGCTCATCGTCGATGCCTGTCTGCGCCTCGGCTACACCACCATCGCCCTGGCCACGCTCGGCTTTCTCGGGCTCGGCCTGCCTCCGCCCGATCCCGACTGGGGGGCGATGATCGCCGAGACCCAGCCGATGGGCGCATTCGCCGGCCATGCCATGATCTTCCCGGCCATCGCCATCTCCTCGCTGGTGCTCGGTTTCAACCTGCTGGCCGACGGGTTGCGCGAGATCTCGTCGAGGGACTGAAGAGATGGCGCGCGCGCACGACGAAGGCCCGATCCTCGCCTGCGAAGGGCTCTGCGTTTCCTATTTCACCCGCGCCGGCGAGATCCCCGCGGTGGTCGATTTCGACCTCGAGGTGCGGCCCGGCGAGGCGGTCGGGCTGGTCGGCGAGTCGGGCTGCGGCAAATCCACCGTCGCGCTCGCCGTCATGCGGTATCTCGGCCGCGCCGGGCGAATCGTCGGAGGAGCCATCCGCTTCCGGGGGCGGGATCTGACCCGGATGGACGAGCGCGAGCTCCGCCGCCTGCGCGGCTCGCGCCTGGCGATGGTCTATCAGGAGCCGATGGCCTCGCTGAACCCTTCCATGACGGTCGGCGGGCAGCTCGTCGAAGTGCCGCTCTGCCACGAAAATGTCGAGCCCGCCGAAGCCCGCGAACGGGCGCTGGATATGCTGGCCGGGGTCGGACTGCCGGATCCGCGGCGCATCTTCGCGGCATATCCCCATCAGCTTTCCGGCGGTCAGCAGCAGCGGGTGGTGATCGCCATGGCCCTGCTCGCCAATCCGGCTCTCCTGCTGCTCGACGAACCGACCACCGCCCTCGATGTCACCGTCGAGGCCGGCATCGTCGAGCTCATCCGCGGTATCAGCCGGCGCTTCGGTACCGCCCTCGTCTATATCAGCCACAATCTCGGCCTCATTCGCGAGACCTGCGATCGCGTGGCCGTCATGTATGCCGGCGAGGTGGTGGAGGAGGGGAGCATCGACCAGGTCTTCGCCGCCATGCGCCATCCCTACACACGGGGGCTGTTCGATGCCGTGCCGCTGCCGGGCACGGACAAGCTGGTGCGACCGTTGCGGCCCATTCCGGGCCGGCTCCCGCTGCCGCAGGAGCGGCCCGAGGGTTGCTTTTTCGGCCCCCGCTGCGGGCATTTCCGTGCCGGCATCTGTGACCGGCGGCAGCGTATGCGGCCGCTCGCGGAGGAGCCGAACCATCGGGTGCGCTGCGCCCGTCACGGCGTGATCGTCTGGCCGCAGGAAGCGTCGCGTGGAGAAGCGGCGACCGTCGAACCCGCCGGGGCCACGGTGCTCGAGGTTCGCGATCTGGCGAAGGAATACCGCGTCGGAGGGCACTCTCTCCTGGCGCGGTTCGGCGGCGGCCGGGCGCAGCGGGTGCGCGCCAACGACAAGCTGACCTTCTCCGCCCGGGAAGCGGAGATCCTGGCCATCGTCGGCGAGTCGGGCTGCGGGAAATCGACCTTCGCCAAGGTGCTGACGGGCCTCGAGCAGGCCACCGCCGGATCGATTCTGCTGGAGGGGCGGGACATCGCCCGGCTGCCCGTGGGCAAGCGGGATCGCCGGCTCGTCGCCCATCTGCAGATGGTCTTCCAGAATCCCTTCGAGACCCTCAATCCGAGCCACAGGGTGGGCGGCCAGATCGCCCGGGTGATCCGCAAGTTCGGCATCGCCCGGAGACGCGAGGATGTGCGGCGCCGGGTGTTCGAGCTTCTCGATCTGGTGAAGTTGCCGCGCGAGTTCTTCTGGCGCAAGCCCCGCCAGCTCTCGGGCGGGCAGAAGCAGCGCATCGGCATCGCCCGGGCATTCGCCGGCAATCCGCGGCTGGTGGTCGCCGACGAACCCGTTTCGGCCCTCGATGTCTCCGTGCAGGCGGCGATCACCCGCCTCTTGATGGACATCCAGTGCCGGCACCGCACCACACTCTTGTTCATCAGCCACGATCTCTCGCTGGTACGCTATCTGGCCGACCGGGCGG
>JALSRW010000604.1 GCA_026984595.1 Alphaproteobacteria bacterium | reverse complement strand
CACCCGGCTGCGGGCCGAAGGCTACGCGCTTTCGGCTTCCTACGAGGAGGCCGATCTGGTGATCGTCAACACCTGCGGCTTCCTCGACTCGGCCAAGGAGGAGTCGCTGGAGGCGATCGGCGAGGCCATGGCCGAGAACGGGCGAGTGATCGTCACCGGCTGCCTCGGCCGGGAGGCGGCGCGCATTCGAACGCGTTTTCCGCATGTGCTGGCGATCACCGGTCCCCAGCAATACGAAGCGGTGATGGAGGCGGTGCACGAGGCGCTGCCACCGCTGCACGATCCCCGGTTCGATCTGCTGCCACCCGAGGGGATACGGCTGACCCCGCGGCATTATGCCTATCTGAAGATCGCCGAGGGCTGCGATCATCGCTGCAGCTTCTGCATCATCCCCCGCCTGCGCGGGCCGCTGCGCAGCCGGCCCGCCGCCCATATCCTGCACGAGGCGGAGCGGCTGGTCGCCGCCGGCGTGCGCGAGCTGCTGATCATTTCCCAGGATACCGGCGCCTACGGCCGCGATCTGCAGCATGCCGGCTCGCGCTTCCGGGGCGAGGAGATCCGTGCCCATATCGTCGATCTGGTACGGGCTCTGGGCCGTTTCGATGTCTGGGTGCGGCTCCATTATCTCTACCCCTACCCCCATCTCGACGCGCTGCTGCCGCTGATGGTCGAAGGCGCGATCCTTCCCTATCTGGACATCCCCTTCCAGCATGCGAGCCCCGCCGTGCTGCGGGCGATGCGCCGGCCGGCCCGGCAGGACCGGATGCTGGAGCGGATCCGGCGCTGGCGCGAAATCTGCCCCGAGCTCGTCATCCGCTCCACCTTCATCGTCGGCTTTCCCGGAGAGACCGAGGAGGATTTCGCCCGTCTCCTCGACTGGCTCGAGGAAGCGCGCCTCGATCGTGTCGGCTGCTTCGCCTACGAGGATGTGGCGGGCGCCGCCTCCAACCGACTGCCGGGCCATCTCCCGCCCGAGATCCGGGCCGAGCGACGGCGGCTCTTGATGGAACGGCAGGAGGCGATCAGCGCGGAGAAACTGGCCGAGCGGGTGGGCGACGAAATGCGGGTGCTGATCGACGATGCCGGACCGGATGTGGCGATCGGCCGGAGCTACGCCGATGCCCCGGAGATCGACGGGCGGGTGCATGTGGCGAACCCTCGCGGGTTGCGACCGGGCGATCTCGCCTGGGTGCGGATCGCCGCCGCCGACGCCCACGATCTCTACGGCGAACGCCTCGCCGAAGATTCGTCCTAGGCCTCGGCGAAGCCGCCCAGGATGTCGACCGTGTTCACCGCCAGCTCGTCGATCGCATATCCGCCTTCCATGACGAACAGGGTGGGCAGGCCGAGGGTGGCGATGCGCCTGCCGACCTTCGGGAAGTCCTCGCGGCGGAGACGGAAGAAACCGATCGGATCCCGCTCGTAGGTGTCGGTGCCCAGAGAGACCACCAGGGCTTCCGCCCGGAACCGGGCGATCGCCCGCAGTGCCGCTTCGAGTGCCTCGCCCCAGGCGTCGAACTCGCTGCCCGGCGGCAGCGGATAATTGCGGGTCGCCCCTTCACCCTCGCCGGTTCCGGTCTGCTCGGCGAAGCCGGAGAAATAGGGGAAGGCGTGGGCGGGATCGCCGTGGATCGAGGCGAACAGCACATCTCCGCGGTCGTAGAAGATGTCCTGGGTGCCGTTGCCGTGGTGGAAATCGATGTCGAGGATGGCTACGCGTGCGGCACCGCGGTCGCGCAGCGCCTGGGCGGCGATGGCGGCATTGTTGAAGAAACAGTAGCCGCCATAGAGGTCGCGCGCGGCATGGTGTCCGGGCGGTCGGCACAGGGCGAACACCGAGCGCTCGCCGCGCAGCAGGAAGTCGACCGCGGTGAGAGCCACGTCCACGGCCGCCCGCGCGGCCTCGTAGGTGCCTTCGTCGATCGCCGTCTCGGCAGCGAAGGCATAGTAGCCGAGCTTGCCGTCGATATGCGCGGGCGGCTCGCTGCGCATCCCCCGGGCCGGCCAGCAGCTCGCGATGGCCTCGCCGTGGAAACCGGCGGCGACCCATTCCTCGAAGGCTTCCTCCAGAAAGCGCACATAGTCCGCCGGATGAACGCGCAGCAGGGGTTTCAGCCCGTGCTGGCGGCAATGCACCACTTCGCCGAGTCCCGCCTCGTCGATATGTTCGCGAATGAGATCGGCGCGGGCCGGGCATTCGAAAGGCGGGATGAATTCGCCACCATAGAGCTCGGTGCAGCTATCGCGCATACGGTGTTTTTCGCTGAAGACCGTGTACATCTGCGATTCCCGGCACCCGACACGACATCGTCGAGCGGAGACAATAGCAGCGCCATGGCCCCCGGCGTCTGTGGCGAAACTCACAGACCACCGGCCGCCATCGTACCCGGAAGGCGCCCCTGCGCGGCCAGCTCCGCCGCGTGTTCGATGAACGCCCGCACCGCACGCGAGGAAGGAAGACGGGCAGCAGTGGCAAATCCGAGGGTGACCGGACGGTGCGTGCCTTCCAGTTCGACGATCAGCAGCCTGCGCCCGTCGCCGGCAACCTCGCTGCCGGGACGGATGTTGGCCAGGGTGCAACCGAAGCCGTTGGCCACCAGGCTGCGCACCAGCTCGAAATGGGGGGATCGGGCGGCGATGCGCGGTGTGATCCCCGCGTCCGCGAACAGCGCCGCGAAATACTCGCGGCTCAACGGCAGGTCGAGCAGAACCCAGGGGTGATCGGCGAGCTCCGCCAGCGCCACGCGACGCCTTCCGGCGAGCGGATGATCCTCGCCCAGCAGCAGATGGGGTGGCAGGCGGCACAGCGGCGTGAAGCGCACCCGCCCTTCGAGCCCCAGATCGTAGGTCAAGGCGAGGTCGATCCTTCCCTGCTCGAGAAGGGCCAGGAGGGCGGCCTGGTCGCCTTCGCGGAACCGCGGCTCGACGGCCGGAAACCGCGCGAGGAAGCTTGCGAGGAGCCCCGGCAGGACTACCGGCGCCAGGGTCACGAGACAGCCGATGGCCAGCGGCCCCGAGGGAAAGGCGGCGAGTTCCCCGGCCAGGCGGCCGAGCGCACCTGCCCGCAGCAGGAGATCCCGCGCCTCTTCCAGCACCCGCTCGCCGGCGCGAGTGAGTGTCACGCCGCGGGCATGATGCCGCATCAGCAGGACGAGGCCGAGGCCCTGTTCGAGTTGGGCGATGGCCGCCGAGACCGAGGACGGCGAGAGAGCCAGACGCTCCGCCGCCCCGGTGACGCTGCCCGCCTCCGCCACCGCCACGAAGCAGTGAAGCTGGCGCAGGGTGAACCGGATGCTGCCGGCCGCACGCTCCGGTTCGGCGGGCATGGCGCACATCAGCCCCGTGCGTCACCCCAGACCCGGTCGGAAAGGCCAGCGGCCTTGTGGGCGAAGCGCAGCGGCCCCTCCCAGTCGAAATTGCGGTAGACCGCCGCCAGATGGGCGAAAGGCGGGGACTGGGCGAAAAGCTGGAACGTCAGCCGGTGTCCCGCGTAATCGGAGTTGAGGAGATCGCGCGCCAGTGCCAGGAGACGCCTGCGGTCCTCGGCGACCCATCGTTCGTTGATGCTGTAATATTTTTCCAGCCAGGGACCGGTTTCCGGATCCCGGAAACAGGCATAATCGGGGGTTACACACACCTGCCCGCCACAAAGTTCGCGGGTCAGATGGACCATCTGATGGAGCTGCGAGATGGCGAATACGCGGCCGGCATAGAGTATCGCCTGGTTGGGCATGAGCAGACCGGCCGGGCTGCGCTCCCCCTTGGCGATCGCCGCCGTCAGATGGGCATCGATACCTTCCCGCCAGCAGGCCAGGGTCGCGAGCTTCTCCTGCACCGCCTGCTGCCGTTCGAGCCCGGTCTGGCGGACGTTCCAGAGAGCGGTGCCGATCAGCAGATCGGCCAGCCGCAGGGTGCGCTGGACGAAGGGAAAGGCGCTGTAGCGATGCAGCGTGGCACGGATCCATTGGGCAGCCCTGGTGTGCCGGTAGAACAGCACGTTCTCCCAGGGAATCAGCACATCGTCGAAGACGACGAGGGTGTCCACCTCGTCGAAACGGTTGGCCAGCGGATAGTCCTCGATCGGCCGTCTGCCGGCGAAACCGGTGCGACAGATATGCTTGATACCCGGCTGGTTCATCTCGACGATGAAGCCCACCGCATAGTCGGAAAGCTCGGCATCGCCCCAGTTGGCGATGGTCGGCTTGCAGAAGGCCTGGTTGGCGTAGGCGGCCGCGGTTTCGTACTTGGCCCCGCGCACCACGATCCCGGCATCGGTTTCCTTCACCACATGCAGCAGCATGTCCGGGTCCTGGTCCTGGGGGCGTTTCGAGCGATCCCCCTTGGGATCGGTGTTGGCCGAGACATGGAACGGATCGGCGGTGATCACCTTGTCGATGTGGCGCCGGATGTTCTCCGAAAACGCCGGGTTCACCTCGTCGAGCACGTCACGGCCGTCATAGAGCGACCACATCTCGCCGACCGTCTCGTCGCCGACCCGGGTGACGATTCCCCCGATCTCGTCGAACAGGGTGTCCACGGCGCGGCGCTTGTCCTCCCAGTCCCGGGGCTCGAGCGGCAGCTTGGAGCCGATCGCACAGCGCTCACCGTTCTCGGCGCTGAAGGTCATGATCTCGCGAAAGCGCGCCTCGTGCTGCATATCGTAGATGCGCGCCCGGATCTCGACCAGCGGACGGAACATGGGATGGCGCGTGACATCGGCGACGCGTTCCCCGTCGATCCAGACCTGCCTGCCGTCGCGAAGCGATTCCCGGTACTGCTCGCCGGTACGGATCATGATCCTGCCCTCCCGCATTGCCACCGTCGGTTCTTGATCCACGGCTGGGGAGCTCTTGTAAATACGAACTTTACGATGATCGAATGCGGCCTGTCCGAATCAACGCTCCCACATGGCCCGCAGCCGGGCGGCGAGATCGAGGAGCATTTCGGGTTCGGCATCGGAGACCGCCGGCTCCGCGTCTCCCTGCCCCGCCCGCCGCCGGGATGTGCAGCGGGCGCGCACCGCGGCTGTCAGGAAACGGCTGGGTGCGGCGCGCACATAGCCGTCGCCGATGCGCGGGTCGGCATGGACATGGCAACGCAGCGGCACGAGAAGCTGGAGCTGGTCCCGGGCGCGGGTGACGGCCACGTATAGCAGGCGCCGCTCCTCCTCGATCTCCTCCGGCGAGCCGGTGGCCATGTCGGAGGGGATCCAGCCGTCGATCACGAACAGTACGAACACCGCCTTCCATTCCCGGCCCTTGGCCGAATGGATGGTGGAAAGAACGAGATCATCCTCGTCCTGCACCGGGCGGCCGGCCTCGAGCCCGCTGCCGAGCGGGGGATCGAGCGCGAGATCGGCCAGGAACCGCCGGCGCGACGGGCTGGCTTCGGCGGCCAGGGCGAGCTGGTCGAGATCGGCCAGCCGGCCCTCGACCTCGTCATAGAGCTCGCCGGCCAGAGGATCGTAGAAAGCGCGGATGGCGGCGAGCTCGCCCGGCCAGTCGGAACTTCCGCGCAGCCGCCCGAGGAGCGTCACCAGATCCGGCCAGAGCCCTCTCGCCGCCGGCGGCGGCGGCAACAGGGCGAGGCCCGAGGGGTCGAAACCCAGCCCCTCCAATCGGTCGAGAACCTTGCGGGCGAAGGCCGGCCCCACGCCCGGAAGGAGCTGCAGCAGGCGAAAGCCGGCCATCCGGTCGCGCGGATTCTCGGCAAAGCGCAGAAAGGCCAGCAGATCCTTGACATGGGCCGCTTCCAGGAGGCGCAGGCCGCCATACTTGCGGTAGGGAATGCGTCGCCGCGCGAGTTCGAGCTCGAGGAGGCCGGCATGATGGGCGGAGCGCATCAGAACCGCCTGGTCCCGGAGCCGCATTCCGGCCTCGCGATTGGCGAGCACCTGCTCCACCACGTACCGGGCCTGGTCGGCCTCGTCGGCCACCGGGACGTGCCAGGGCCTCTCCTCGCTGCGGCGCCGCCCCACCAGTCGGCGACCGAAGCTCTCCCGACTCTCGGCCATCAGCGCATTGGCGAAATCGAGCACCGGCACCACCGAGCGGTAGTTGGTGGAGA
Organism: Alphaproteobacteria bacterium; assembly: GCA_026984595.1. Lineage (GTDB taxonomy): Bacteria > Pseudomonadota > Alphaproteobacteria > Geminicoccales > Geminicoccaceae > JALSRW01. The sequence continues at coordinate 1,039 of JALSRW010000604.1, read as the reverse complement.
GGGGGAGAATGGCGGCCGGCTGTTCGAACCGGCGGCCGAACTCCAACATGTTGCGCACGCTGGCCGCGCGGAAGCCGTAGATCGCCTGCAGCTCGTCGCCGACCGCGGTGAGCCCGCTGCCGTCGGGGCAGAGGCCTTCGACGATGCGGGCCTGCAGCGGATTGGTATCCTGGTATTCATCGACCAGAACGAAGCGGAAGCGCTCCCGCAGGATGCCGCCCAGCCGCTCGCATTCGAGCATCTGCGCCCAGCCCATGAGGAGATCGTCGTAATCGAGCAGGCCCTGCCGCTGCTTGGCCTCGGCGTACGCGCGGAACAGGCGGCGCAACTCCGCCTCGAAGGGTGCGCACCAGGAAAAGCGGCGGGCCAGGACCTCGGCCAGCGGCCGGCCGCTGTTGACGGCGAAAGAGCAGATCTCGAGGCAGACCGCCTTCTTCGGAAAGCGCTTGCGGTGCTGCGCGAGACCGGCCTCCTCGCGCAGCAGGTCCATCAGATCCTGGGCATCGCTGCGATCGAGAATGGTGAACCCGGAGGAGATGCCGAGCTTCGGTGCGAACTCGCGCAGCAGCCGCGCGGCGATGGCGTGGAAAGTGCCGGCCCAGACCAGTGCCGTGCCGAAATCGATCTCGCGGCCCAGGGCGCGACTGCAGATCTGCCGCACCCGCCCGGTCATGTCCTCGGCCGCACGACGGGTGAAGGTCAGCAGCAGGATCCGCTGCGGATCGGCCCCGTGAATCAGCAGATGAGCGACACGATGGGCCAGCGTCGTCGTCTTGCCGGTACCCGCACCGGCGGCGATCAGAAGCGGTGGGCCGGGCCGGGCGGCACCGCTCTCGTCGATCCCGAAGGTGACGGCGGCGCGCTGTTCGGCGTTGAGATTCCGGAGATGTACCTCCGGCCCGCTGCCGCCCATTCAGCCGGGCTCGCGCAGACGGGCCTCCGCCGCTCGGAGATCCTCGGCCCGGTTGACGTTGAAGAAAGGATCCACTTCCTCGACCGGCCAGTCGACGGTGGCCAGGCGGTAGCGGGCGGTGAACCG
>JALSRW010000603.1 GCA_026984595.1 Alphaproteobacteria bacterium | reverse complement strand
TCTACCAGTAGGAGGCTAAACCAGAATGACGACAACCCCCGTCCGGCTCGGTGTCGCGGCGTTCGCGCTCGCTGCCGTTGCCTTCTCCTCGTCCGGCCGAGCCAACGAGGAACTCGACGCCCTGCAACAGAATCCGGCCTACTGGCCGATGCAGAACGGCAATTACTACAACTGGCGCTACAGCAAACTGGCCCAGATCAACCGCGACAACGCCAAGAATCTGGAGGTCGCCTGGACCTTCTCGACCGGTGTCCTGCGCGGTCACGAGGGCGGCCCACTGGTGATCGGCGATGTGATGTACGTGCACACGCCTTTCCCCAACATCGTCTATGCCCTCGATCTCAATGATCCCGGCCGGGTGATCTGGAAATACCAGCCCAAGCAGGATCCCAACGTCATCCCGGTGATGTGCTGCGACACGGTCAACCGTGGCGTGGCCTACGCCGACGGCATGATCTTCCTGAACCAGGCGGACACCACGCTGGTGGCGCTCGACGCCCGCACCGGCGAGGTGCTGTGGCAGAAGAAGAACGGCGATCCGACCAAGGGCGAGACCGCCACCTCGGCACCGTTCGTGTACAAGAACAAGGTGTACGTCGGAATCTCGGGCGGCGAGTTCGGTGTGCGCTGCCATCTCACGGCCTACGATATCAAGAGCGGCGACATGGTCTGGCGCGGCTACTCGATGGGGCCGGACGACGAGGTTCTGATCGATCCCGAGAACACCACCGAGCTCGGCAAGCCGGTGGGCAAGGATTCGAGCCTCAAGACCTGGGAAGGCGACCAGTGGAAGGTCGGCGGCGGCTGCACCTGGGGCTGGATCTCGGTCGATCCCGAACTCAATCTCGTCTACTACGGCTCCGGCAACCCCGGTACCTGGAACCCGACCCAGCGGCCCGGCGACAACAAGTGGTCGATGACCATCTGGGCGCGCGATGCCGATACCGGCGTGGCCAAGTGGGTCTACCAGATGACCCCGCACGACGAGTGGGACTATGACGGCATCAACGAGATGATTCTGTTCGATGCCGAGGTCGACGGGAAGATGCGCAAGCTTCTGTTCCACTCGGATCGCAACGGCTTCAACTACACGCTCGATCGGGAAACCGGCCAGCTCCTGGTCGCCAAGAAGACTTTCCCCTGGGTCAACTGGGCGAAGGAAGTCGATATGGAGACCGGGCGACCGGTGGTCGATCCCCGCTACTCGACCGATCAGAACGGCGAGGACGTGAACACCACGAACATCTGCCCCGCCGCACTCGGCACCAAGGATCAGCAGCCCGCGGCGTACGATCCCAAGCGCGGTCTGATGTACGTGCCCTACAACACGGTGTGCATGGATTACGAACCGTTCCGGGTCAGCTACACGGCGGGTCAGCCCTATGTCGGCGCCACCCTGTCCATGTATCCGGCTCCGGGTGGTGATACCCTCGGCGCGATCGGCGCCTGGGATCCGATCAAGGGCGAGTATCGCTGGCTGAACACCGAGCGTTTCTCGGTCTGGTCCGGCGTTCTGGCGACAGCCGGCGACATCGTCGCCTATGGTACCCTCGAGGGCTATCTGAAGGTGCTCGATGCCGACACCGGTCGCGAGCTCTATCGCTTCAAGACCCCGTCGGGCATCATCGGCAATGTCAACAGCTACATGCACGACGGCAAGCAGTACCTGGCGGTGCTGTCGGGTGTGGGTGGCTGGGCCGGAATCGGTCTCGCCGCGGGTCTCACCGAAGACACCGCCGGTCTCGGCGCCGTGGGTGCCTACAAGGCGCTCTCCAGCTACACCCAGCTCGGCGGCCAGCTCACCGTGTTCACCCTCGGCGACTGAGCCGTCGTAGAGGATCTCTCCCGAAGGGGCCCGGCACCTCGCCCGCCGAGGTGCCGGGTTCTTTTTGTCCGGTTCGGGGTAGCGCCATGATCCGTCACCTCCTCGGCCTGCTCGCCGTTCTCCTCCTCCCGCCGGTGGCCGCTGCCGCCCAGAACGGCAGCATCGCGGTGTTCGCGGTGGAGTTCGTCAACACCAGTCTCGAAGCCACGCGTGCCGACGAGCGCGCGCGTCTGGCGATGCTCGACGGGGAGCTGCGCGCGGCACTGGAAGCACGGGGCTATCGGCTGGTCGATACCGCGCCGGTGGCCGACAGGGCCGGCGCCTATGCCAGCCTGCGCGAGTGCAATGGCTGTGAAGTCGCTCTCGCCCGTGCCCTCGGCGCCGATCACGCGGCGCTGGCCTGGGTTCAGAAGGTCAGCAACCTGATCCTGAACCTCACCGTCAAGATCACCGACACGGCCAGCGGCGCCGTGGTTCGTTCCGGATGGGTCTCGATTCGCGGCAATACCGACGAGAGCTGGTCGCGCGGCCTGCGCTATCTGCTGAAGAACGTCATCTTCGCCGAGCGCCGGTCCTAATCGAAAAAGGCGCGGTTGCGGTTCTTGGTCCGGTCGAGACCGACGATCGCTTCGACGCCTTCGGCCCCGCGGAAATCGACGCTGGCGATATCGGCGCCGTCGAGCACGAGGCCCCGAAGGTTGGCACCCCGCAGATCCGCCCCGCCCAGCAGCACCCTGGTGAAATCGGCACCCTCGAGATCGGCACCCCGCAGCTTGGCGTATTCGAAATCGGCACGGCTGAAATCGGCGGCCGACAGGTCGGCATTCTCGAGTACGGCCGAGCGGAAGGAAGCACGGATCAGTCCCATGCTCTGGTTCCGCATGTCGGCTCCCCCCCGCGCGCCATGGAGCCTGGCGCCGTTGAAGCGGACCATGTCGAAATTGCCGATCAGCCGCGCACCGCTGAGATCGGCACGGTCGAAGATCGCGCGGCGGTACTGCCCCTGGAAGAGGTCGGCGTTTCTCAGCGTCGCTTCGGTGAAATCCGCAGCCACGGCCCAGACCATGCCGAGATCGGCGCCCTCGAGGTCGCATGCGCGCAGCCGCGCCTTGTTGAGGCGGGCCCATTGCAGACGCGCCCCGGCCAGATTCAGTCCCGAAAGATCGAGGCCGTTCAGGCTCCTGTCCCGCAGATCGACCGGGTTGCCACCGGCATCGCCGATCATTCCCTCGATGGCCGCCCGGTCGAGTTCGGCGCGGGTCATGCGGGGCGAGGACAGGTCGACCTGTCCCATCATCCCCTGGCCCAGCGCCGGCAGCACGCGCACCCCCCCGAGCAACGATACGAGACCGAGCAGCCAGTGTCGCCGGTTCATGATCTCCCGCCTTTCCTGCCGCACCGTCGCAGCCGGACGCCATTCGGCGGCTGCGCTACTCCACCTCGAAGGGCCGCACCTCCGCCAAGGGAAGGCCGGCCTCCTGCCATCCGTCCGTCCCATCCGGATACCACAGCACGCGCCGGTAGCCCAGCTCGCGGCGGGCCCGGCGTGCCGCGTTCCAGGACATCCAGCAATCGCGCTTGCAGAAGAAGGCGACCGGCCGGCCTAGATCACCTCCGGTGATCTTCCGCAGGGCACGAACGAAATACGCCCGGGTCTCCGGTGGCAGCACGCCCCGGCCGACATTGGGCAGCCAGACGGCTCCCGGCAGCGTCCGGCGCCTGGGCTCGATCCACAGCTTGTCGGGATCGCGCTCGGCGGGCTTGCGCGCAGCGGGCAGCACATCGACGGCCACCACCTCACCCCGGTCGAGGAGCGCACGCAGCGTTTCGGTATCGACCGGCTCGACATTCTCGGGTGGTGACGGGATCGACGCCCGGTATTCGGCGATACGGTAGCCGTCGGCGCCGAACAGCTCGCTCCGGTCGGTCGAGGCTGCGAGCCATGGCGGCGGATATTTGAGCCTGCCGCGCTGGTCGAGGAGGGGCACGTGGTATTCACGCAGGATGCTCTCGATTTCGGGCCGCAACTTGCGGATCATGCGATTGAGCGTATCGCGCCATTCGGTTTCCCCGAAGCGTACCCCCATGGAAATGCGGAAGGCCATCGGTGGTCCGGCCTGGCCGCGGCTGGAAAGCGGCACCCATTCGAGCGGAACCTCGCTCCTGGCCGCCCAATAGGCGGCAATCGGCCCCCACAGGAGCGCCATGTCGGTCCGCCCCGCCGCCACATCCTCCACCGCCAGACGCGCCGGATGTTCGATTCGGGTGTCCACCACCAGATCGTAGGAACGGAGGTTGGTGATCAGCCCACGCCGGCGCAGAAGGGCCGCGGGCGGCGTATTGGCGACGACGCCGATGCGGGCGACGGAGACCAGCGGCGAATCGAGACTGCCGAACCGGGCCCGATCGGCCGCCCGATAGACGAGAACATAGACCGACCGGTAATAGGAGCGGGTATTCTGGACCAGCTCGTAATTGGCGCTGACCCCCATCACCACGTCGCATTTGTAGGCACGCAGGGTGTTGCGGATGAAGCCCAGGGTCTGGGGATGCCAGGTATATTCCACCGGCAGACCGAGCTCGCCGGCGAACAGCTCGGCGATGCGGTTCTCGAACCCTTCGCCCTTCTTGTTCGAGAAGGGGAGGTTGTCGGGATCGGCGCAGACCCGGAACGCGCTCTGCGAGCGCAGCTCGCCACGGCTCGCATCCCTGGCCGCCCAGGCCGAACCACCGGCCAGGAGACCGATGCCCGCCAGCAGGGCGAGAGCCGACCGCCGCAACATCCCCTTCTTCCGCTTCACGAGGGACAGCGCTTGGGGCGCCCACGGCCCAACTTGCCGTCCGACCGCGCCTTCAGATAGGAGTAGATGTCGTCGAGGTAGAGCATCACATCCTCGACATAGCCGAAGGGCGGCATCACCTTGGTCTGACCGGCCACCAGGTTCATGCGCCCGTTGACGACCACCTCGTTGAAGGCGTCGCGCGACATGGTCTTCAGCGAATCCACGAGGCTCGGGGCGTAGGAGCTGCCGAGACCGTCGGGACCGTGGCAGCGCAGGCAGTAGGCATCGTAGCGCCGGTAGCCGTTGTAGGTTCCGCGGTCGACGGTGTTCTCGCCGCAGATGGTGTAGGGACGTTCGTACTCTTCGTCGTAGTCCTCGGGCTTCTGCTGTTGCGCGAAGGCCACGGTGGCCACCGACACCGCCAGCGCGACAATGGCGAAAACACCCAGGCTCCTGCACTCCCTTGCGGTCATCGCGTTTCCTTTCTCCCGGTTCCGGCACTGGTGATCTGGTGTCCCGCGCCTATAGCAGCTCGGTTCGCCCGTCGCCAAGTCGCGGCCATGGAATGTGACGAGAACGCACGCGACAGATTCACGCAGCCGCCGGCGGCAATCCCTCTTCAGGCCTCGCGCCCACGCTCGCAGCGCCAGCCGCCCCGCGGACGATAGCCCGGATGTTCGGCGAACCAGCGGGCCATCTCCATCTGGCCCTGGATCAGACACTGGGTGGCGGAGCGGTCCCAGGGAATCCGGATACGCTCACAGCCGCCATCGGGAGCCTGCACCAGACAGGCCAGAAAGGTCAGGACCAACCCCATCGTCGTTCTCCGCTCTCGGGCGGCGGCGGCCTGCCCCCGCCGGTCGGCGGCAGCCTACGGCATTTCGCGGCGACTCGCCACATCACGGCCGTGCGAGAAGTCCGGCCGGACCGCACAGGTTCCGGCTTCAGAAGCACTTGCGGTCGGCCTCCACCTGTACCCGCCGCAGCTTGTCGACCATTTCCTGTGCCCAGGGCGAGGCCTTGAACATTACGAACTGATCCTTGCCGCTCTTCTCCTGACGCATGCGCAGGACCGTCTCCGCGTCGACGTAATCCTCGTAGGAGAGCTTGCCGGCGATATAGTCGATGGAGCAGGAGCAGCGGCGCAGCACCTCCGGCGACTGGCCGTTGGCGGCCATGCAGCCGAGCACGTATTCGGCCAGCGCCTCGGTGGGGTATTCGGCGGGCGCTGCGAGGGCCGGCACGGACAGACCGGCCAGCCAGACCATCGCACCCGCGACCAGCAGGATGCGGGCGCACCGCCGCGGCGCTCGCCGTCTCTCCGCCGGCCGGCTGTCGGCACCCGTGCGGTTCCTGCGGAGGTTCTCGATGGCTGCTCGCTTCATTCTACACTCTCCAGGGTCAGGCTTTCCTCGAGCAATGCCTCCCCGCCCCGCGGGTTCGGCACGCGCATGGTGATGCTGTAGATCCCTCCCGGCACTCCGGGAGCGACCACCACTTCATAGGCCTTGTCGCGGAACTGGGGGAAACGATCGATGCGGGGGTCGTTGCGGAAGGGGTGCAGCCGAACCCGCTCGGCCTGCAGCTCACGTCCCCGCCAGGTCACGCGCAGCGGCTCGACCTCCGCCGGTCGTGTGAAAGAGGCGCGGATCTGCTGCTGGAAATATCCGGCCGCGCCGCCCGTCAGATTGGCCATGGTGGTCACGTCGCGCTGCAGAAAGACGAACAGGATCGGGTTCTGATCGGTGATCCGCATCGGTCCGAAGGCACGGTGGTTGGCCCCTTCGAACATGTCGAACCAGACCAGCTTGCTGCCATCGGCGCGCACCTCGCGCACCTCCATGCGTGCCTCGCTCACATAGGGATCCGCCACACCGGCCTCCTCGAGCCGGAACCGATAGCGGAACACGGCGGGCTTCGAGACCGCGGCCATGAAGCCCGGCGCCAGCAGCAACTCTTGGAGGGTGCCGCGGGTCGCCGCAGCCGCGGCCGGCAGGGCGAGCAGCAGGGCGAGGGCCGCCAGCCCGTACCGCCAAAACCGCACCCCCGGCATCAGCCCTCCTCGCCGGGAGCGAGTGCCTCGCCGATCACCTTGGCCAGGGCGAACAGGCGCTTTTCCAGGAGATCCGGCTGCTCGCAGACGGCAGTGAGGGTCGCCCGGCGCTCCTCGAAGAGTCGCAGATCCCATTTCGTCTTGTCGTCGAGCGCGACCACCTCTTCGCTGTTGCCGCCCTCCGCGCGGGCCTGCAGCAGGGCTTCGCTTTCGCTGCGAATACGTTCGGCCAGTTCGCGCAGGCCGCGGGCGAAGGTGCGGACCCTGGCCACCGCCTTGCGCCGCTCGGCATCGAGAAGCTCGAATACGCCGTAGAACAGCAGCGTCAGACGCTTTTCCCGCTCCCCCGGGACCAGCCCGGCGGCGAAGGCCCGGACCTGCCGCTCGGCCTCCTCGAGCGAGGTGCCGGAGGCGGCCAGCCGCGGCACCAGCGGCGCCACCTCGGGATCCGCGGCCCAATGTCCCTCCACCGATGCCGGATCCG
>JALSRW010000602.1 GCA_026984595.1 Alphaproteobacteria bacterium | reverse complement strand
ATCGTCATCGGCGAATGGTTCGAGGCTGCCGCGGTCACCTTCCTGTTCGCCCTGTCGCTGGCGCTCGAGAGCTGGAGCGTCGACCGCGCCCGTCGGGCCATCGCCGCCCTTCTCGACCTGGCCCCGCCGGTGGCCCGGGTGCGCAGCGAGGAAGGCGGAGAGCGGGAGGTCCCGGTGGGCGAGGTGCCGGTCGGCACGCGCATCATCGTCCTGCCCGGCGAGCGCATCCCCCTCGACGGCACGGTGGCCAGCGGCACGGGTGCGGTGGACCAGGCGCCGATCACCGGCGAGAGCGTACCGGTTACCAAACAGCCGGGCGATACCGTCTATGCCGGCAGCATCAATACCGAAGGGGTGCTGGAGATCGTCACCGGCAAGACGGCCTCGGATACCATGCTGGCCCGCATCATCCGCATGGTGCGGGAGGCCCAGAGCCGGCGGGCGGCGGTCGAGCAATGGGTGGAGCGGTTCGCCCGAATCTACACCCCGGCGGTGATCCTGCTGGCCATTCTGATCTTCCTGCTGCCGCCGCTCATGATCGGCGGGGCCTGGGATGTCTGGTTCTACCGGGCGTTGGTGCTGCTGGTGATCGCCTGTCCCTGCGCCTTGGTCATCTCGACGCCGGTGAGCGTGGTTTCGGCGATCGCCTCCTCGGCCCGCCACGGCGTGCTCATCAAGGGCGGAGGCTATCTGGAACAGGCGGCGAAACTGGAGGCGATCGCCTTCGACAAGACCGGCACCCTCACCCGCGGCGAGCCGGCGGTGGTCGCCGTCGCTCCCGCCGAGGGCGTGACGGCCGAGGAGCTGCTGGCGATGGCCGCGGCTCTCGAGGCCCGCAGCCTGCATCCCCTCGGGCGCGCCGTGCTGGCGGAGGCCGAGCGCCGGGGGATTCCCATCGAGCCGGCCGAGGACATCCAGAATCTTCCGGGCAAGGGCATGCGCGGCCGTGTGCAGGGCCGCGGGCTGTGGCTGGGATCGACCCGCTGGGCGGCGGAACGCGGCCTCGAGGGCGGCCCTCTCACCGCGGCCGTCGCCGAGCTGGAGCGGGCCGGTCGGACCGTGGTCCTCCTGGGCAGCGAGGACCGGGTGCTGGGAGCGATCGGCATTGCCGACACCATCCGGCCCGAAGCGCCGGCGGCGGTCCGGGCGCTCCGGGATCTCGGCGTCGCCCATCTGGTGATGCTCACCGGCGACAATCGCGTGACCGCCGCGGCCATCGCCCGGGAGCTGGGCATCGACGAGGTCCGGGCCGAGTTGCTGCCGGAGGACAAGGTGCGGGTGATCGAGGAGCTGGCGGCGCGCTATCGGACCGTCGCCATGGTCGGGGACGGGGTCAACGACGCCCCGGCCATGGCTCGCGCCAGCTTCGGCATCGCCATGGGCGCGGCGGGCTCGGACGTGGCCATCGAGACCGCCGATATCGCGCTCATGACCGATCGCCTCGACCGGCTTCCCTGGCTGGTCGAACATGGTCGCAACATGCTGGCGATCATCCACCAGAACATCGGCTTCTCGCTCGGCGTCAAGGGGCTCTTCGTGCTCCTGACCATGGTGGGATATGCCAGCTTGTGGGGAGCCATCGCCGCCGATGTCGGCGCGACCCTGGTGGTGGTCGCCAACGCTCTGCGGCTGCTGACCCGAAAAGCGGCGGAACCGCCGCCCACAACGGTCGCCGGCGGCGTCACGTCACGTCCGGAGGCGACAGCCTGACGCGGCGGGCGGCATCCCGCCAGGATCCTGTTGCGCCGAGGCCCCGGGCGGCGGCATCTTCCGGTTCGGCGAAGGCGGCAACGGGGAGCGGGTGATGCGACATGGCGGACAGATCCTCGTCGACCAGCTCGCCCTGAACGGGGTCGAGCTGGTGTTCCAGGTGCCCGGGGAAAGCTTTCTGGCGGCGCTGGACGGGCTCCATGCCCATCCCGCGATCCGCACCATTACAGGCCGCCAGGAAGGCGGTGTGGCGATGATGGCCGAGGCGGTGGGCAAGCTCACCGGCCGTCCCGGGATCGCCTTCGTCACCCGTGGCCCGGGCGCCACCAACGCCTCGGCCGGCATCCATGTCGCCCGCCAGGATTCGACACCGATGATCCTCTTCGTCGGCCAGGTGGCGCTCGCCGATCGCGACCGCGAGGCCTTCCAGGAAGTCGACTATCGCCGCATGTTCGCTCCCCTCGCCAAATGGGTGGCGGAGATCGAGGATGTGCGACGAATCCCCGAATATGTCAGCCGCGCCTTCCACATCTCCATGGCCGGAAGGCCGGGGCCGGTGGTGCTGGGCCTGCCCGAGGACATGCTGTCCGACGAGGCCGATGTCGCCGACGCCCCGCCGGCGCTGCGGGTGACGGCCCGGGCTGCGACGCGGGACGTCGCCGCCGTTGCCGAGCGGCTGGCGGGGAGTTCCCGGCCCTTCGTTCTGGTGGGGGGCGGCGCCTGGGATGTAGAGGCGAGCGCCGCGCTCGCCCGCTTCGCCGCCGCCTGGGAGGTTCCGGTCGGCACCGCCTTCCGCTGCCAGGACTATCTCGACAATCGGCATCCCTGCTACGCGGGCGATGTCGGCATCGCCATCAATCCGGCGCTGGCGGATGCCATTCGCAACAGCGATCTGGTGCTGGCCATCGGCACCCGGCTGGACGAGATGACCACCGGCGGTTACGCGCTGCTGACCCCGCCGGAGCCCGGACAAACGCTGGTCCACGTCCATCCCGATCCCGACGAGATCGGCCGCAACTACCGCCCGGAGCTGGCCGTGGTGGCGGCGCCCGGGCATTTTCTGGAGAGCCTGGCGGCGCTGCCGGCGCCGGAATCGCGCCCCTGGGCGGAGCGCAGCCGCACCCTGCACGCGGCCTACGAGGCATGGTCGGGGGAGCCCGATCCCAGCCCCGGCGATCTCCGGCTCGAGCGGGTGGTGCAACATCTCGATACGACACTGCCCGAGGATGCCATCGTCACCAACGGGGCCGGCAACTATACCGGCTGGATCCATCGCTATTTCCGGTTCAAGCGCTACGGTACCCAGCTCGCACCACGCTCCGGCTCGATGGGCTACGCGCTGCCGGCGGCGGTGGCCGCCAAGCTGCTGTCGCCCGGACGCGATGTCGTGTGCTTCGCCGGCGACGGCTGCCTGCAGATGACCATGCAGGAGTTCGGCACCGCCTGCCAGCACGATGCCGCGATCCTCGTGCTGGTGGTCAACAACGGCATCTATGCCACCATTCGTATGCATCAGGAGCGCCGCTTTCCGGGACGGGTATCGGGCACGGTGCTGCGCAATCCGGATTTCGCCGCCCTGGCCCGGGCCTACGGCGCTTTCGGTGCGCGCATCACCCACGACGACCAGATCGCGGATGCCCTGGCCGAGGCCCGCCGCAGCCAAGGCCCCGCGGTCGTCGAGCTGGTGGTGGATCCGGAAGCGCTGACCACCCGTCTGCGGCTGGGAGATCTGCGCCGAAAGGCGGCAGCGGCGCAGCCCCGAGCCGTACCGCCCGACCACCCGCGGGCGTGATCCCCGTCGGGAGGATCCCGCTCCTCCCGCCGCGACGGCGCGCCGATGCCGCACGCATCGCGCGCGGTCCGCGGGGATCGCGTCACATGCGAAGCGGGCTGCAGGTCTCGCCGGATTTCCGCAGGAGCCGACAGAGACGCTCGGCGGCGTCGCGCGAAGCCAAGGTCCCGATCAGCAGGGGCTGCGGCCCGCCATCGCTGGAAGACAGCCGCACGAGACCGCGCAGTGCCTCGCCGTGGCGGCGGCGCAGCTCCCGCCAATGTTTCTCGGCGGCCGTCCCATCGGGGAACAGTCCGAGGCGCAGGAACCAGTCGCCGAGCGCCAGCTTGCCCATGGCCAGCTCGGCGTTGCCGGTGGCGACGATATCGACCGGCACCGGCCGGTCGCCGGGCGGCGGTGCCGGCTCGTCGGGCGGAGATTTGGCCCGGGGAGCCAGATTGGCCACGGCCTGGCGCTTGTCGCGCATGCCGCGCAACATCTCGAAATAGGCCAGATTGTTGGCCACCGCGGCATCGTCGAGATCGATCCGGCTGATCCTGCGGGCCGCGTCCAGATCGCCCGCGAGCCCGTAGATGAGCGCCATGTTCTGGCGGGTGCGGCGATCCGAGCGCATGCTGCTGGCCACCGGCTCGAGCACCGCGATGGCCTCCTCGAAGCGCCCGGTGAAAGCCAGCGCCAGAGCCAGATTGTTCTTGAGACCGACATCCTCGGGTGCGCGTGCGAGGCCCCGTCGATAGACGGCGATGGCCTCCTCGTGACGGGCGCCGAGATCGAGGCTGACGCCGAGCAGGTTGAGCAGTCTCGGGTCTTCGCCCACGCTGTCGATCAGGCGGCGCAGATGTTCGGCCGCCACCTCCGGACGATTCAGGGCCAGCATGGCCCGTGCATAGCCCCTGCCGGCGGGGATGCTGGAAACGTCCAGGGAAAGGGCGTGACGATAGACTTCGGCCGCATCGGCCGCACGGTCCAGCGCCAGCAGCGCATCGCCATAGGCGACCGCCGCCTCCACATTGTCGGGAGCCAACGTCAGGGCCCGCTCCAGTAGCCGCGCTGCCGCCACCGTGTCGCCGGCGGCCAGCGAGCCCTTGCCCATCCGCACGAGGCGCGCAACCGTATCGGCCTGGGCCTCGCCCCCGGCCTGCCGGGGCGCTTCGCCCGGCATCACCGGCTGCTCGACACTGCGCACCGTACAGCCGCTCACCACCAGCGTGACGAGCAGCGCCGTCGTCACTCCAATTCTGCCGCGCAAAAGGCGCACGCCATGGCACTCCCGCAATGGCCGATGGCCCGCACCATGCCACGCGCTCCTTAACGAACCGTGAAGACGAACGCTTCCTTCAGAACGTCCCGGGATAGGCGCCGCCGTCGATCAGCAGGTTCTGGGCGGTGATGTAGGCCGCCTGCACCGAACACAGATAGGCGCAGAGTTCCCCGAACTCGTGCGGGTCGCCGAAGCGACCGACCGGGATCCGGCTTTCGGCCTCGCGCCGGACCTCCTCCACCGAACGTCCCGTGCGCCGGGCGACGAAGGCGAAGTTGGCCGCCAGCCGCTCGGTGGCGAAGCGGCCGGGCAGGAGGTTGTTGATGGTCACCCCGCTCGGCGCCACGGCGCGGGCGAGGCCGGCGACGAAGCCGGTCAGGCCGGAGCGGGCGCCGTTGGACAGGCCGAGCTCGGCGATCGGCGCCTTGACCGCGCTCGAGGTAATGTTGACGATGCGACCGAAGCCGCGTGCCGCCATCGGATCGAGGACCGCCTTGATGAGTTCGATGGCGGTCAGCATGTTGGCCCGCAGGGCGGCGATCCAGTCGGCCTCGTCCCAGTCGCGGAAATCCCCCGGTGGCGGGCCGCCGGCATTGTTGATCAGAATGTCGGGCTCGGGCCGGGCCGCCAGAAGCGCCGCCCGTCCCTCGGGGGTGGTGACGTCGGCGGCCACCGTGATCACCTCGACCCCGCTGGCCGCGCGGATATCGCGGGCGGTGGCCTCCAGCGCCTCCGCGCCGCGGGCGTTGATCACCAGATTGACGCCGTTGGCGGCCAGCGATGCCGCGCAGGCCCGCCCCAGCCCCTTGCTGGCGGCGCAGACCGTCGCCCATTTTCCTGCGATACCGAGATCCATCGCAATTCCTCCCCTCCCTGTTCAGCCTTCGGAATCGAGATCGAGGGCCGCCATCTCCTCCAGCGCCAGCCGTGCCAGGCTCATGGTGACCGGCTTGCGCGCGCGCAGCGAGGCCCGGTCGAGGGCTTCGACCAGCAGGCCCGCGGCGGCGAAGGAACGATCCATTCGGGCCACCAGATACCGCAGGATCTGGGGGGGCACCGACAGGCCCCGGTCGGCGAGCTGCTTGATCAGCAGGGCCGCCAGCAGGGCATCGTCCGGCGGCGCGATGCGTACGCTGGCGGCCGCCTTCAGCCGCGACCGCAGATCCGGCAGGGTCAATCCCCACTGCTCCACCGGCCGGGCCGCCGTCAGCAACAGATGTCCCCCGCGTTCCACCAGAAGATTGTAGAGCTGCAGCAGCAGGCCCGGCGCCGCCGCCAGATCGGCATCATCGACCACCAGGCTGCGCGCCGCGCCGAGCCGCTCCAGCGGGTTGGCGACCTCCCACAGCTCGGCGCCGGTCATCAGCAGCGCCTTTGCCCGATCGCGCCAGATATGCGCGAGATGGGTGCGACCGCTTCCCGGCGGTCCGTGCAGAACGAGTGCCGGGCCCGGCCAGTCGGGCCAGGCCAGTACGGCATCCAGCGCCTCGCGGTTGCACGGCGCGGGAAGGAAATCCTCGAGCCGGTAGCCGGCCGGATGCGGAAAGGCGAAGGCGAGCTGCAGGGGAGCCGGGCGCGACCGCACGCGGCCCCCCTCAGATTGCGCGGGTGCGATCTTTCACCGCACCTCCGCCAACGGCCGATAGCGCAGCGCGGCACCCAGATAGGCGAGAGCCGAAGCGACCACCATCACCGCCACCGCATAGAGCAGGACGCTCTCCCACCAGGCCGGCACCGGGATGCCGGCGAGCCGGCCGAGTACCACGCCGCCGTACACGAGCTGCACGAAGGTGCAGATCTTGCCGATCACCAGCGGCTCGACCCGGAAGCCCCGCAACCGCAGACGCAGCAGGAACGCCCCGGCAGCGATCAGCAGATCGCGGCCGACCACGATCACCGCCAGCCACAGGGGCGCCGCGTCGATCCCCACGAGGGTGATGAACAACGAGCCCAGAAACAGCTTGTCGGCCATCGGATCGAGCACCGCGCCCAGCGAGGTGGTACCGTTGACCCATTTCGCCACCAGCCCGTCGGCCACGTCGGTGATGCCGGCCAGCAGGAAAACCCAGAAGGCGGTCGGGAACTCGCCCTCGAGGAGAAAGATGACGAGCGGCACGGCCGCCGCCAGCCGCAGCGAGGTGAGCAGATTCGCGAGATTGCGGAAGGCCAAGGTCACAAAGCCGGCGGCGAGGCGACAGACGGCGCCGACGGCTCGTCGGGGCCCGCCACTGGTCGCAACTGCCATGAGCCGTCCTCCAGAACCAGATCGAGGCCGCGCCCCGCCAACGCCTGCCGAAACTGCGTGCGATCGCCGATGAAGGCGATGCGCAGCTCCGCCTCCCGCCGCGACAGCCGTTCGACCCGCATCGACCGGACCTCGGGCATCGCCTCCAGCTTCTGTCTTATTTGGACCCAGCCGCGGAGATCGGCAAGCGGAACGGTGACGCG
>JALSRW010000601.1 GCA_026984595.1 Alphaproteobacteria bacterium | reverse complement strand
CGCAGCGTTGCGCGGTCCCTTCGGCGCGCTCGACCGCCCGCCACTACCGGCCGCCAGCAGCCTGCCGCTGTTCGCCGAGTGGCTGGAACGCGGTCGCAACGATCTGGAAAGCGCGGCCTGCCGCCTGCGGCCGGTGATCGGGGAGGTTCTGGCCCGCATCCGCGAGCAGCCCGGCTGTCTGCTGGCGCGGATGTCGGGCAGCGGAGCGAGTTGCTGGGGCCTGTTCACCGGCGGTGCGGCGGCGGCCGCGGCGGCCGAGCGGATCGCGGCCGCCGAGCCGGGCTGGTGGACCGCCCACGGGATGGTGACGGGTCGGCGATGATCCTGATGTTCACCGATTTCGGCCCGGCCGGCCCCTATCTCGGGGAGATGGAAGCGGAACTCGCACGTCATGCGCCGGAAGTGCCGCGCATCCGCCTCCTCGCCGATGCCCCGGCCTTCGCGCCGCGGCCGGCCGCCTATCTGCTGGCGGCGCTGGCCGCCCGCTTCGCCCCCGGCGATGTCTGTCTGGCGGTGGTCGATCCCGGCGTCGGCGGCGATCGTCTGCCGCTGGCCGTGGAAGCCGACGGGCGCTGGTTCGTGGGTCCCGACAACGGCCTGTTCGAGCTGCTGCTGCGGCGCGCCGAGAGGCGGCGCAGCTTCGTCATCACCTGGCGCCCGCCGCAGCTTTCGGCGAGCTTTCACGGCCGCGATCTGTTCGCGCCGGTGGCCGCCCGTCTCGCCCGCGGCGAACGCCGGGGACTGGAGCCGGCCACCCCCACCCGCTTTCCCGACTGGCCCGAGGACTGGCCCGCGATCGTCTACATCGACGCCTACGGCAACGCCATGACCGGACTGCGCGCCAGCGCCGTTGCCGCCGGCACGGTGCTGCGGCTGGGTGAGCGGGAGATCGGGCCGGCGCGGACCTTCGCCGCGGTCGCCGAAGGCGCCGCCTTCTGGTACGTGAACAGTGCCGGGCTCGTGGAGATCGCGGTCCATCGCGGCCACGCGGCGACGGAGTTCGGCCTGACCATCGGCAGCCCGGTGGGGCTGGCCGATCCCGGCGGTTGAAAGCCACCGACGGGACCCGTATTTTCCGCCCCGTCGATGGGGCGTCGCCAAGTGGTAAGGCACTGGATTTTGGTTCCAGCATACGCAGGTTCGAATCCTGCCGCCCCAGCCATGCTCCCGAGGCCGTCTCCCGCATCCGTCGGAATGCCCGGGCGATGCGCGCTCTTCCGCGCTTGCCGGCCGCCACCCCGTTCCGCTACCGTCCATCGTGCATTCGCCCATTGGCAGGGGAGCCGAGCCGAACATGACCCGTTTCATCGAGCCCGAGCCGGCACCCACCGAGCTCGTCACCCTCGAGGACTATGCCCCGCTGGTGGGTGAGGAAACGGTGGAGCGCATCCTGGCCAAGGCCCGTCGGCTGGCCGATCTGCACATCGTCCATGTCAACTCCACCTATTACGGCGGCGGCGTCGCCGAAATCCTCTCGTCGCTGACCCTGCTCTTCAACAACTGTGGAATCCGT
>JALSRW010000600.1 GCA_026984595.1 Alphaproteobacteria bacterium | reverse complement strand
GACGGCCACCGGCACCGAACCCAGCAGGGCGCCGGCCATCAGCGAGCCCCAGTGATAGATGTCGCCTTCGACGAGCTGGGTGAGCACCGCCACCGGCACCGTCTTCTTCTCCGAGGACTGGATGAAGGTGAGCGCGTAGATGAATTCGTTCCAGCTCAGGGTGAAGGCGAAGATACCGGCCGAGATCAGACCGGGCACCGCGAGCGGCAGGGTGATCTTCCACAGGATCTGCAGGCGGCTGGCGCCGTCGATCAGGGCGCACTCCTCGAGCTCGTAGGGGATCGACTTGAAATAGCCGATCAACAGCCAGGTGCAGAAGGGAATGAGGAAAGTGGGATAGGTCAGGATCAGGGCCATCGGACTGTCGAACAGCCCGAGCTTGAAGACCATGGTGGCGAGCGGGATGAACAGGATCGAGGGCGGCACCAGATAGGCCAGATAGATGGCGAGGCCCACCCATTGCGAGCCCCGGAAGCGCAGCCGCTGGATGGCGTAGGCGGCGAGCACGCTAGCGAACAGGGAAATGAAGGTGGAGACCACCGAGACGGTCATGGTGGTGGTCAGCCAGCGGGGATAGTCGGTCTCGAACAGCAGCTTGTAGATGTTCGCGAAGGTCGGCGAGTATACGATCAGGGGATTGAAATCCTTGTAGTTGAGAAGCTCCTCGTTCGACTTCAGCATCGTGATGGTCATCCAGTAGAACGGGAACAGAAGGATGATCACGAAGCAGACGAGGGGCACGTAGATCGTCACCACCTGGCGGGGGATCGACTCCCAGGCGATGACATCGGAGCGCTCGGCAACGGTGGTGACCGGGGCCGGTCGGGCTTCACGCATTGCTTTCCCCCTGCTGCCACTTGCGACGTGCGAGCGCGAAGTAGCTGAACACGGTGGCGAAGACGAGGAAGGGGATCATCGCCACGGCGATGGCCGAACCCTCGCCGAGCTGACCGCCGGGGATCGCCCGCTGGAAGGCCAGGGTGGCCATCAGATGGGTGGCGTTGACCGGCCCGCCGCGGGTGATGGCGTAGACGAGCTGGAAGTCGGTGAAGGTGAACAGCACGGAGAAGGTGAGCACCACCGCCAGGATCGGCAGGATCATGGGGAAGGTGATGTAGCGGAACCGCTGCCAGGCCGTCGCCCCGTCCAGCAGCGCCGCTTCGTAGAGCGAGGGCGAGATGGTCTGCAGCCCGGCCAGCAGGCTGATGGCGACGAAGGGAATGCCACGCCAGATGTTGGCGGCGATCAGCGACCAGCGGGCGTTCCAGGCATCCCCCAGGAAGTTGATGTAGCTGTCCCGCCATCCCAGCACATCGACCAGCACATAGGAAATGACCGAGAACTGGGCATCGTAGATCCACCAAAAGGCGATCGCCGAGAGCACCGTCGGCACGATCCAGGGCACCAGAATGATGGCCCGCAGAAACGATTTGAACGGGAGCTGGCGGTTCAGGAGCAGGGCGAGCCACAGGCCGAGGGCGAATTTGCCGGCGGTGGCCACCACCGTGTAGAGGATGGTGTTGCCGACCGACATCCAGAAGATGCGATCGCTGAACAGAAGCTCGTAGTTGAACAGCCCCACGAATTCGCCGCCACGACCGATGCGGGTGTCGGTGAAGGCCAGCCAGATGCCGAGCCCCAGCGGATAGGTCAGAAAGACGACGAGAAGGCCGACCGCCGGCAGCAGACAGATGAAGATCAGAAAGGGTTTGTAGTCGAACAGGCGAGCGAGCCAGTGGGTCCCGCCGCCCCAAGCGACTCTTTCGCTTCCTGCCGCCAATTCCGGCCCTCCCCCGAAAGATACGGGCCGGCCCCGCAGCGGCCGGCCCGTACGACAAGGCTTCAGGACTTGTAGTAGCGCAAGGCGCGCCGCTCCGCCTCGGCGGCGGCCTCTTCCGGCGTCGCCTGCCCGATGCAGGCGGCGGCCACCATCTGGACCATGACGAAATCGGCCAGCACCGCCTGGGAAGCCGGGCCGAGCGTGCCCTTGTAGGCGTCCCACAGCGAGTCCTTCATGATGTGTTTGTAGGGTGTGACCTTCGGATCGGAGGTCCACACCTCGCTCTCGTCGTAGGCCTTCAGCGGGTGGTTCCAGTAGCCGATACAGTTGATGAGGAAGGGATCGTACTGCTCCTTCTCCATCATGAAGCGGATGTAGTGCTTGGCCGCATTCGGATAGGGCGCGTAGTTGAAGACCATGGCGTTGACGACGAGGCAACGCTCGGTCGGAAAGCCTACCGGACCGATCGGCTTGGCGGCGTGGTAGATGTCGTCCGCCAGCGCCCGCACCTTCGGATCGTCCGAGTTCTTGGCGGCGAAGTAGATCGAGATGCCATTGTCGGTGAGGCCGATCTGCTCCGACAGGAAGGCCTTGTTGTTGTTGGCATCGAGCCAGGATTCGGTGCCCGGAATGAAGGTCTCGTACAGGGCCTTGCCGTATTTGAGCGCCTCGATCGTTTCCTTGCTGTTGATGATCACCCGGTCGTTCTCGTCGACCATGGCCCCGCCGTGCGCCCAAACCAGCCAGTGGGTCCAGGCATTGGCGTCACCCACCGCATTGCCCAGGGCGAAGCCGGGCGGATGGCCGGCCTTCTTGAGCTTGCGGCAGAGATCGAGGAAGCCGTCGAGATCCTGCGGGATTCCGCTGTATCCGGCTTCCTCCACCCAGGACTTGCGGTAGACGATACGCCCGCCGGCGGCACCGTAAGGGATCGAGATCCACTTGCCGTCCTTGGTCGCGTACCGCTCGGCCAAGGGCCACCAGCCGCCGTACTTCTCGCCCAGATAGGCGGCGAGATCGCCCATATCCTGCAGCTTGTCGACATACTGGAAGGGGTCGTCGCTCCAGCCGACGATCACATCCGGCCCGCTGCCGACATTCGCGGCCACCGCCGTCTTCGGGCGCAGATCCTCCCAGCTCTCGAACTCGAGCTTGACCGGCACGCCGGTGGCCTCGGTGAACTTCTCGGTGTTCTTGCGGAACCAGACCTCGTCCGCAGAGACGAACTTGGACGGCCGCAATACCCGCAGTTTGGCCCCTTCCTCGATGGGCCAGTCGGGGACCGGAACGTCCTTGACGGGGACCGCCGCCCGCAGGGCACCGGTCGACAGCATGCTACCCGCGGCCAGGGCTCCGAGCCCGAGCTTCACGGTATCGCGACGAGTCAAGCGTGGCATGGCTTGCGCCTCCCTTTTTTCGGCTATCGCGCCGGCCACCGAACTGCCGGCGCCTCCTTACCCCCGCATCCTGCCCCCGCGTTACCGGGAATGCAACACGACCGGTATTTCGCCCCGATGTGCCGTCGCCGCCCGGCATTTTCGGCCGCCCCGTTAACCTCGCCTTAATCCCCTTGCTGTAGCCTCGGCGGCGTGACGGCATCAAGGCGGAGGACGCGCCATGGCCAAGGTGGCCCACATCACCGCAGCCCCCGCGGCATCGACCGGCGCCGCGACGACCGAGCGTAACGAACGGTTGCCGGTGCCCGTCGCGGTGGCCGTGATCCTCGGGCTTTCGGCCCTTCTCTGGGCGCCCATCCTCTACGGGCTGAGCCTCCTCTTCGGCTGACGGGAAGCCTTCCACCGGTCCCCGCCGGCACCGCCCGGGGCAGCCGGCGGGCGAGCGCGGGCCGAGTTGGACGGCATCTGTGGCGCGCTTGACCCCACCCCGCGCCTTGTTACTGTGCCTTCGAATGAACGTACCGGCGATCGAATCGGGTCGGTTCGCGTCGGTGCGCACAACGAACACGATCGCGGAGGCACCACCATGCGTAGCTCGCTCCGTTGCGTTTCCGTTCTGGCCGTGATGGCCGGCATGGGAATGGGCCTCGCCCAGGCACAGACCCTGACCATCGGCATTTCCAGCGAGCCCAGTGCGCTCGATCCCCATTATCACAATCTCGGCCCCAACAACGCCATGCGGCGGCACATATTCGAGAGCCTGGTGGGCCAGGACGAGAACCAGCGGTTGGTGCCGCAACTCGCCGAGAGCTGGCGCACCCTCGACGACACCACCTGGGAATTCAAGCTCCGCAAGGGCGTGAAGTTCCACGATGGCAGCGAGTTCACCGCCGCCGATGTGGTCTACTCCCTGTGCCGCATTCCCAACGTCAAGGACAGCCCCTCTTCCTTCACCATCTACACCAAGGCGGTGGAGGCGGTGGAGACGCCGGACCCTTACACGCTGATCGTCCGGACCGCGCGTCCCTACCCGCTGCTGCCGGTGGAGTTCTCGAGCTGGGCGGTGATCGCGGCGCCCGCCGACGCCGAGAAGCTGACCTTCGACAAGGAAGGCTGCGACTACGCCGACTGGCCGAAGACCGCCGACTTCAACAGCGGCGAGCTGGCCATCGGCACCGGTCCCTTCCGCTTTCTCGAATATGTCAAGGGCGACCGCATCGTGCTCGGCCGCAACGACGAATACTGGGGCGAGAAATCGCCCTGGGAGAAGGTCGTCTTCCGTCCCATCACCAGCGCCGCCCCCCGGGTCGCGGCCCTTCTCGCCGGTGATGTCGATCTGATCGACAATCCCCCCGTCCAGGACATCCCGCGGCTCAAGAAGGATCCCGGGATCGACGTCGCCTCGGGCCTCTCCAACCGGGTGATCTATCTCCATTTCGATCACTTCCAGGAGCCCACCCCCGGCGTCGCGGGAACCGGCGGCAAGAATCCCTTCAAGGACCGGCGGGTGCGTGAGGCGGTGTCCAAGGCGATCAACCGGGAGGCCATCGTCGAGCGCATCATGGGCGGTCTCGCGGTGGCCGCCTCGCAGCTTATCCCGCCCGGCATGTTCGGCTACAATCCCGACCTCGAGGTCGAGCCCTACATGCCCGACCGCGCCAAGGAGCTGCTCGCGGAAGCCGGCTATCCAGGCGGCTTCGAGTTGATCCTGGGCACCCCCAACGACCGCTACATCAACGACGAGAAGATCGCCCAGGCGGTGGCCCAGATGCTCACCCGGGTGGGCATCAGGACCACCGTCGACGCCTCCACCAAGAGCGTCTTCTTCAAGCGTCGCAACAAATACGAGTTCAGCTTCTACATGGCCGGCTGGGGCTCGGGTACCGGTGAGGCGAGCTCGCCGCTGCGGGCGCTGGTGGCCACCCGCAACAAGGAGAAGGGCTATGGCGGCACCAATCGCGGGCGCTACTCCAACCCCGAGCTCGATGCCCTTCTCGACCAGGCGCTGTCGACCGTGAACGATGCCGAGCGGGAGAAGCTGCTGCAGGAGGCGATGGCCGTCGCCATGAAGGACTATGCCATCCTGCCGCTCCATTACGAGGTCACCTCCTGGGCCTTCCGCAAGGGCATCACCTACACGCCGCGTACCGACCAGTACACGCTGGCCATGGGCGTCAGGCCGACCGACTGACCGGGTACCGAAGCGGTAGCCCGGCGGCCGGATCGAAAGGGCCATGCTGGCCTATCTGATCCGCAGGCTCTTCCAGGCGGCCATCACCATCGTGGTGATGGCCGTCCTGGTGTTCGTCGGCATCTATGCGATCGGCAATCCGATCGACGTGCTGATCAGCCCCGAGGCCGATCCCGCCGAGATCGAGGCGGCGATCCGCAGGCTCGGCCTCGACCAGCCGCTGTGGCGCCAGTTCCTGCTGTTCGTGGGCAATGCGCTGCGGGGGGATCTCGGCACCAGCTTCGTCCACAACGAGCCGGCGCTGCGGATCATCGTCGAGCGCATGCCCGCCACTTTGGAGCTGGCGGTGGCGGCCATGCTGATCGCCGTCTTCCTGGGCATTCCGCTGGGCATGATCGCCGGCCTGCGGCACGACCGGGCCAGCGGGCGCGGCATCATGGCCGCCTCCATTCTCGGCTTCAGCCTGCCCAATTTCTGGCAGGGCATGATGCTGATCATGCTGTTCGCGGTATGGGCCGGCTGGCTGCCTTCGGGCGGCCGCGGCGACACGGTTCCGCTGTTCGGCGTGCCGGTCAGTTTCCTCACCCTGAACGGTCTCCAGCACATCATCCTGCCGGCCATCAACCTCGCCCTGTTCAAGACGGCACTGGTGATCCGCCTGTCGCGGGCCGGCACCCGCGAGGTGATGCTCCAGGACTATGTCAAGTTCGCCCGCGCCAAGGGGCTGAGCGAAACCCGGGTGGTGCTGGTGCACATGCTCAAGAACATCCTCATCCCGGTGGTCACCGTGCTCGGGCTCGAGTTCGGCAGTGTCATCGCCTTCGCGGTGGTCACCGAGACGGTGTTCGCCTGGCCGGGCATGGGCAAGCTGCTGATCGACAGCATCCTCAATCTCGATCGGCCGGTGGTGGTCGCCTATCTGATGCTCATCGTGTTCGTCTTCATCCTCATCAATCTCGTGGTCGATCTCGTCTATTCGCTGCTCGATCCGCGGGTGCGGCTGTCGGGGCGGGTGGAATGAGCGGGGCTACGACCTCGGCGCGGGTGGAGACACCGTTTCTGCGCTTCGTCCGACAGTTCGCCGAAAGCCGGGTGGCGATCCTCGCCCTGCTCGGCCTCGTCACCGTCCTCCTCGCCGCTCTGCTGGCGCCCTGGATCACTCCCCAGAACCCCTACGACCTGGCCCAGCTCGACATCATGGACGGCAATCTGGCTCCCATGAGCGAGAGCTTCTCCGGCGCCGTCTACTGGCTCGGCACCGACGATCAGGGCCGCGACATGCTGAGCGCCATCATCTACGGCATCCGCATCTCGCTGGCGGTCGGCGCCGGCAGCACCCTGGCGGCGCTGGTGATCGGCTGCACGGTGGGGCTGATCGCCGCCTTCTACGGCGGTCGGCTCGAGAACATCGCCATGCGCATCGTCGATCTGCAGCTCAGCTTCCCGGCGATCCTGGTGGCCCTCATCCTGCTCGCGGTGCTCGGCCGCGGCGTCGACAAGGTGCTGGTGGCCCTGATCATCGTCCAGTGGGCCTACTACGCGCGGACGGTCCGCGGCGCGGCGCTCGTGGAGCGGCGCAAGGAATATATCGAGGCGGTGCGCTGCCTCGCCCTTTCCCACCGCCGCATCCTGTTCCGCCATCTCCTTCCCAACTGCCTGCCGCCGGTGATCGTGGTGGCCACCGTGCAGGTCGGCAACGCCATCGCCCTCGAGGCCACCCTCTCCTTTCTCGGCGTCGGCGTGCCGATCACCGAGCCCTCGCTCGGGCTGCTGATCGCCAACGGCTACGAGTATCTGCTGTCCGGACAGTACTGGATCAGCTTCTTTCCCGGGGTGGCGCTGCT
>JALSRW010000599.1 GCA_026984595.1 Alphaproteobacteria bacterium | reverse complement strand
ATCCGGAGCCCCTCCGCGCTTTCCTCGATGCGCGCGAGCTCCCCGACACGGCCGGTCCAGATCAGCGGAGCGGGACGCCGGTGCTGCTTGGTCACCCAGAGGCCGACATCGGTCGCCCCCCCGATCAGCGTCGCCTGCGGATGTTCCGTGAGCAGCCGGGCCAGGCTGTCGCCATCCGCCGGAGCGAAGAACATCCGCCCCTCGCGACCGACCGCCAGGGTCTCGCCGTCCTGCCAGCGTTCCAGACGGGCGACGGTCTCCGCTTCGCGCGCTTCGAGATGGTCGGCCCCCTCCGCGACATCGCGCATCCGCCGGGCGGCCTCGAGGATCGGCCCGTAGCCGGTGCAACGGCAGAGATTGCCGGCCAGCCATTCGGCGAGCGGGGTCTCCCGTGCCATGCCCCGTTCGCGGTACAGGGCATAGAGCGCCATCACGAAGCCGGGGGTGCAGAACCCGCATTGCGAGGCATGGGCCTCGACCATCGCCCGCTGCACCGGATGCAGGGATCCGTCCGGCGCCCGCAGATCCTCGACCGTCAGGAGCTGGCAGCCGTCCAGCATCGGCAGGAAGAGGATGCAGGCGTTGACCGCGCGGTAGCGCATCCGCCCTTCGGCCGGACGGCCGACGAGAACCGTGCAGGCGCCGCAATCCCCTTCGGCGCAGCCCTCCTTGGTACCGCGGCGATGCTCGACGCGGCGCAGATATTCGAGCACCGTCAGGGTCGGCTCGACCTCCGCGAGCTCGCGTGGCTCGAATCCCAGGACGAAGCGCAGCCGGCGGCGCAAGGCTCAGCTTCCCCGGTAGGTGGAATAGCCATAGGCCGAGAGCAGCAGCGGCACGTGATAGTGCCGCGACGCGTCGGTAACGGCGAAGCGGACCGGAATCTCCTCCAGAAACAGGGGTTTGCCCACCTGGATGTGTTCGGCGCGCAGATAGTCGCCGGCGCGGAAGACCAGCTCGTAGGTCCCGGCCAGAAAGGCCTCCTCTTCCAACAGCGGCTGGTCGAGGCGGCCATCGGCATTGGTGAAGAGGCTGGCGAGATGGACGCGCTCCGCCCCCTCGATCCGATAGAGCTCGATCCCGAGCCCGCAGGCCGGGCAGCCCCGGACGAGATCGAGGACATGGGTCGTCAGTCGGCCTCCCTGCGCCACCACCTTCTCCCTGTCGAAACCGCGCCGCCTTGCGCCCCTGGACGATGATGACCACAATGCCGATACCGTCAAGCTTGCTGCGCGAGAGGACAGGCGGATGGGCCGACGTGATCGCCTTCCCGATTTTCCCTACCGGTTCGTCGTGCGTCCGCTGACGCCCGAAGAAGGCGGTGGCTATCTGGTCGAGTTCCCCGACCTTCCCGGATGCATGGCGGACGGCGATACCCTCGAGGAAGCCCTGCGCAACGCCGAGGATGCGATGCGCTGCTGGCTGGAGGCCTCGCGCGAAGCCGGCCGTCCCGTGCCCGAGCCGCAGACGGCGGCAGTCTCGTGAGGCCCGCGACGGCCATGAAATGCTCATGAGAG
>JALSRW010000598.1 GCA_026984595.1 Alphaproteobacteria bacterium | reverse complement strand
AGGGTACGGCGATCGTCGCGAGGTGTGTCGTGAATCAGCTCGTGCGCCAGCTTGAGGGTGTGCACCGGCGCATCGCGCAGCACCATCAGCGAGGTCGGCCCGGCGCCGAAGCGGGCGACGGCGATGCGCACCCGGCTGCGCCGCAGGGAATCGAAGGCGGCGCCGCCCGCCTGCAGCTCCTCGAGCAGGAGCTGCTCCTCGATCTCCAGCTCCAGGGCCGCCGGCGGAATCCCCTGGAGCCGGCATTGCTCCTCGACCCGTTCGGCGAGACCGCTCCAGGCGAGCTGGCGGCGCGAATAGATGGGCACCGCCAGATGGAGCGGCCCGAAACCCTGCGACACCCAGCGCCGGGCCTGGGCGCAGGCCGACATGATCAGCCAGTCGGTGAGCTCCTCCATCAACCCCGCGCGCTCCGCCAGCTCCCGGAAGGCATCGGCTTCCACCGCACCGTAGCGGGGGTGGTTCCAGCGCAGGATGGTGGCCAGCCCGACCGGTCCCGGCGCCAGGGTGACCTGAGGCTGGAACAGCAGGCCGAGCTGTCCGGCGGCGATGGCCGCGCGCAGTTCCTCGGCCAGCACCGGGCCACGGGCGATCTCGCGGTCGAGGACCGGATCGTGGAAACGGCAGAGATTGCCGCCCTCGCGCTTGGCCCGGTACATGGCCGCATCGGCGCGCTCGATGAGCTGCTCGGCGGTGTCGCCGTCGCGCGGATAGAGCACCATGCCGATGCTCGCCGAGATCCGCACCGGCTCCCGGTCGAAGCGGAAGGCAGGAGCCACGGCATCGAGGATCTTGCGACCGATGATGGCGGCATCCTCGGCCCGGCGGAGATCCTCGAAGACCATCGCGAACTCGTCTCCGCCCAGCCGTGCCACCGTGTCCGTCTCGCGCAGGGTCGCCCGCAGCCGTTCGCCGACCTGGCGCAAGAGCGCGTCGCCGGCGGCATGGCCGAGCCGGTCGTTGACCGCCTTGAAGCCGTTGAGATCGAGGAGGACCACTCCGACCAGGCTGCGATGGCGGCGCGCCGCGGCCAGCGCCTTGTCCAGCCGGTCCCGGAACAGGGCGCGGTTGGCGAGGCCGGTGAGTTCGTCGTACTGGGCCAGGCGGTCGAGCCGGGCGAGGTCCTGCGAACGGGCGATGGCGAAGCGCAGGCAGCGGTCGAGGCGGACGGTGTCGAGCTCCTCCTTGTCGAGGAAATCGGCGGCGCCGAGATCGATCGCCAGATTTTCCACCTCCTCCTCGGCATAGCCGGAATAGAGCACCACCGGCAACTGCACGTCGCGCGCCCGCAGCGTGCGCAGGAACGCGAGGCCGTCGCGCCCGGGCAGGTAGAGATCGGCCAGACAGACATCGAAACGCGCGGCAGCGATCCGCTGCAGCGCCTCCTCGGCGGTGGACACCCGTTCCACCTCGTAGCGGGCACGCTCGGCACGCTGCAGCAGCCGCCGCGTGAGTTCGGCCTCCTCGGGATCATCCTCCACCAGCAGCAGACGCAGGCTGCGGGCCATCCCGGTCGAGGGGTCGGCGAG
>JALSRW010000597.1 GCA_026984595.1 Alphaproteobacteria bacterium | reverse complement strand
GCCGCTGGCGCCGCAGCTCGCGGGACGGAGCCTGCCGGTACTCTCCTCCATCCTGGTGACCCGCCCGCTGACCCTCTCGGAGCGCAGCGCCCAGGGCTGGACGGTGCCGGCGCTGGTCTCGGACACTCGCCGGCTGCTGTTCTACATGCGGCTGCTGCCCGACAATCGCCTGCTGTTCGGCGCCCGCGGCGGCATCCGGCCGCGGCCGGCGCTGTTCGCACGCAGGGTGCGCTGGATGCAGCAACGTCTGGCGGAGCGCTTCCCGGCCTGGCGGCATGTCGCCATCGATCACGCCTGGTGGGGGCTGGCCTGCCTGTCCCGCGACCGCCTGCCGCATCTCGCGCCGCTCCCGGGCCGGCCCGGGGCCTGGCTGGCGCTGGCCTATCACGGCAACGGGGTGGCCATGGGGAGCTGGTTCGGCGCCGCCGCCGCGGCCCGGCTCGCCGGCCGCGGCTTCGAGGGCCCATTGCCGGATTTCGTGGCTCGCCCACTGCCGCGTTTTCCGTTGCCGCCGCTGCGCCCGCTCTATCTGGCGGCGGCCTACGTCTGGTACGGGCTTCGCGACCGCTGGCCGTAGCCGTTGTGGAGCCGCCGGCGGGCATCGCTCAGCCCGCGGGACGGCGGTCCGGCGAGAGGAGCAGGGCCGTGCGCTCGAGCTCCTCGGCGAGCATCCGCCGGATGGTGCGCGCATCGGGCGTGCGCCGGCGACGGGCGAGGGCGTGGGCGTCGGCCTCCCGCTTGAGGAGAACGAAGCCGGCATACCAGCTCTCGTCCTCGAACTCGCGCTGATAGGCGAGGATCGTGTCGCGGAGCAGGATGTAATAGAGCTCGATGAAGGAGCCGTATCGCAGCCATACGAATTCGCGCGAGATCTCGCCCCGCTGGAGATAGTGGTAGAGTTCCTCGAAGAAGCCCAGCACCTCGGCCTGGGCGCCGCCGGTCCCCACCGGGCCTCGTTCCGCGAGCTCGCAGATCCGCCGCCGGGCGAGCACCATTTCGCGGGAGTTCCAGATGGTACGCAGTGCCGCGGCGCGCGGAAGATCGGCCTGGTCACCGGCGGTCTCCTCCCTCGGTGCCTCGGCGTAGAGTGCCGCCAGCTCCCGCTGATGGGCGATGCGACCGCGGCGCGGGAAGGGCAGCAGCCGCAGATGGTAGATCGGTGGCGGCCCCGACGGGCGCGCACGGTCTGCCGGCAGCGGGTGCTCCGGAAAGCCGATCTCGGTCATGCCCAGCAGACGACAGAGACGTTCTCCTTCGAAGCTGTGGGCCGGAGCCACCATTTCCTCGAAGAAGATGCCGGCCCGTGCCAGCTCCACCAGACGCCCGACGAAGGAGCGGAACAGCGCGACCCGGTTCTCCTCGGTCCGAGCCGGCGCGCGCAGGGTGAAGATCGAGAAGGCCAGCCTGTACCGGCCGGGTACCGCGATATGTTCGAGATCGGCGGATGCGAGAGCGCTGTCGACCCGTTCCCCGTGCCGCAGCCGCTCGAAGCCGTCGGCGGTAACGGGCAGAGCCAGCCAGTAGCCGAGGATCT
>JALSRW010000596.1 GCA_026984595.1 Alphaproteobacteria bacterium | reverse complement strand
CGGATATGGAGATCGAAGGTTTCGGTCAGGGTCAAGGTCGAAAGCGCCAGTGCCGCCAGCAGCACCGCCGGCGTCGGTCGGCGCCAGGCGGCGAGCATCAGCACGAGGCTGGCCAGGGTCATCTGGGCGAGTTCCAGCGAGCTCGCCATCCCCGTCTGATCGGTGAGCGACCAGAAGGGGCCGGGCGCCGGCAGCCCGAAGCCGCCCGGCAGCGGCAGCCGCCCCAGGATGTGCAGGGAAAGGACGGCGGTATCGGCGAGAACCAGGAATGTAACGATATCCGGTGATGCGGATCCCGCTTCTGCTCTCGGTCGGGTCATGTCGTCGACCATGCGCATGGTTTCGTGTTCCGGAGGGCGAGACTTGCGCGCGCGTCTTTAACGGGTGGCTAAGGGATGCGGGGAACCGTGCCCGAAGCACACCCGGGAGCGCAGAAACCGGAGCGTGTCGCAATGCAGAGCCCCCGCGTCGCGGGCGAGGAAGTCGCCGGACACGGCGCGGGTTAGTGCGCTCGGGGATCGGCGACCGGCTCTGCGGAGTGAGCCATGAGCGAGAATGGCGACGAACTCGACCTGCGGGAACTCGACGACGGAGAACTCGTCAAGCAGATCCAGGACGATCTCTATGACGGGCTGAAGGAAGAAGTCGCCGAAGGCGTCGGCATTCTCCTCGAACGCGGCTGGGAGCCCTATCGCGTCCTCACCGAGGCGCTGGTGGAGGGCATGCGGATCGTCGGCGTCGATTTCCGCGACGGCATCCTGTTCGTGCCCGAGGTGCTGCTCGCCGCCAATGCGATGAAGGGCGGCATGGCCATCCTGCGCCCGCTGCTGGCCGAAACCGGCGCCCCCACCGTCGGCAAGATGGTGATCGGCACGGTCAAGGGCGACATCCACGACATCGGCAAGAATCTGGTGTCGATGATGATGGAAGGCGCCGGTTTCGAGGTCATCGACCTCGGCATCAACTGCGATGTCGACAAATACATGGCGGCTCTCGACGAGCACCGCCCCGAGATCCTCGGCATGTCGGCACTACTGACCACCACCATGCCCTACATGAAGGTGGTGATCGATACCATGGTCGAGCGCGGCATTCGCGACGAGTACATCGTGCTGGTGGGGGGCGCCCCCCTCAACGAGGCCTTCGCCGAGGCGATCGGCGCCGACGCCTACTGCCGCGACGCCTCGGTGGCCGTGGACACCGCCAAGACGCTGATCGCCCAGCGCCACAACCGTCTCGCCACCGCCCGCGCCTGAGCGGCCATGGCTCGCCCCGACATCGCCGAACGCAACCTGGTGATCGCCTGCGGGGCGCTGGCCCGGGAAATCCGTGCCCTGATCGCACGCGCCGGGCTCGATGGTCTCGATCTCGTCTGCCTGCCCGCGAGCCTGCACAACCGCCCCGAGTGCATCCCCGAGGCGGTGCGTGCCCGCATCCGCGAGGCCCGCGGCCGCTTTCGTCGGATCTTCGTGGCTTATGGCGACTGCGGCACCGGCGGTGCGCTCGACCGGGTGCTCGAGGAGGAAGGGGTGGA
>JALSRW010000595.1 GCA_026984595.1 Alphaproteobacteria bacterium | reverse complement strand
CCTTCGGCCGCCGATCTGGTCAACGGCCTCGAAGCCGAGGAATTGGCCCGGATCCTCCACCGCTACGGCGAGGAGCCGGCGGCGCGGCGCATCGCCCGGGCGATCGTCGCCCGCCGCCGGAGGCAGCCACTGACCCGCACCGCCGAACTCGCGGAGCTGGTGGCCGGGGTCGCCGGCGGGCGCCGCCGCAGGCATCATCCGGCGACCCGTACCTTCCAGGCGCTGCGGATCGCGGTGAACGACGAGCTCGGAGAGCTCGAGCGGGGGCTCGAAGCGGCCTTGCGGGTGCTGGCCCCGGGCGGCCGGCTGGTGGTGGTCGCCTTCCACTCCCTCGAGGACCGGCTGGTCAAGCGCTTCCTCGATCTCCACAGCGGGTACCGGGCCGGCACCTCGCGCCACCGGCCGGAGCCGCCGCGCGCACGGCCACTTCTGGCCCCCTTGGGACGCCGCGTGATCCGTCCCGGCAGCGAGGAAATCGCCCGCAATCCGCGCGCCCGCTCGGCCCGCATGCGCGTTGCCCGCAAGCTCGATGCCGAGGAAGGCGAGGCCGAGCCGCACGGCTGGAGGCGGGCGGCATGATCTCGCGCCCCGCCATCGTTTTGCTGATCCTGCTGCTGCTGGCCGTCGGCGCCGTCTATCAGCTCAAATACGCGGTCCGTAACCTGGAGCTGGAGCGCGCCGCCACCCTCGAGGCGATCACCGAGACCGGCTGGCGTCTGCGCAGTCTGCGGGCGAGCTGGGCCTATCTCACCCGGCCCGAGCGTCTCGCCCGGCTCGCTGCCCGGCTCGGTCTGGAGCCGGCCAGCGCCACCCGCATCGTCGAGCTCGACCGCATCGGAACCCGCGCCCAGCTCGAATTCGCCGAGCGCTCGCTGCCGGTGCCGCTGCCCTCGGGACGGGAAATCCGGTTGCGGGCCAAACCGGTGGTCACCTTCGCCTTCGATGTACGGAAAGGGAGGCGATGAGCGGCGGCAGGAAAGTCACGGTCGGAATCACGAGGCCGGTCGAGGACGGACGGCTGCGGGTGCGTTTCCTCGCCGTCGTCTTCGCCCTCGCCTTCCTGAGCGTGGGCATCCGCCTGATCGATATGGTATCGGGTGCCTCGGCATCCCGGGTGACGGCCGCCCGCGCGGGATCGGCCGGCACCACGCGATCGCCCGCCCGGGCCGAGATCCGGGACCGCAACGGGGTGTTGCTGGCGACCAATGTCCGGATCCTCTCGCTGGTCGCCGATCCCAGCAAACTGCCCGATCCTGATCGGGCGGCGGAGCTGCTCGCCGAGCGCCTTTCCGGGGTCGAGGCGGCCGAGCTCAAGCGCCGTTTCACGGTGGGCAGACGGTTTGCCTGGGTCAAGCGCGAGCTCACCCCCGACGAGCAGCGGGCGGTCCTCGAACTGGGCCTGCCGGGGCTCGAGTTCCGCCGCTCGGAGCGTCGCGTCTATCCGCAGCGCCGCCTGGCCGCCCATGTGCTGGGCTTCACCGGCGTCGACAACCAGGGGTTGGCGGGCATCGAGCTGGCGTTGGATGCGCGGCTGCGGGAAAGCGAGGAGCCGCTGATCACCTCCCTCGATATCCGGGTCCAGGAAGTGGTCCGTGAGACCGTGGCGGCGGCCTTCCGGCGGTTCCGTGCGGTCGGCGCCTGCGCCCTCGTGCTCGACCGGCGCAGCGGCGAGCTGCTGGCGCTGGTCAGCCTTCCCGATTTCGATCCCAACGTCTACGAAGAGGCGGGTCCCGAGCAGCGAGAGAACCGGTGCACGGGCGGGGTCTACGAGCTGGGCTCGCTGTTCAAGGTGATCACCGCGGCGATGGCGCTGGAATCCGGCAAGGTCGGCCTGCACGACCGGTTCAACGCCAGCGAGCCGATCCGCATCGGCCGCAACCGCATCGGCGACGACCATGCCAAGGCGCGCTGGCTGACGGTACCCGAGATCTTCGCCTTTTCCTCCAATGTCGGCACCGTGCAGATGGCCTTCGCCGCCGGCGGCGCGCAGGCGCAGCAGGCGTTCCTCGAACGGCTCGGCATGACCCGGCCGCTGGAGATCGAGCTGGTTCAGCGCGGCCGGCCACTGGTACCGCGGCGCTGGATCGACATCGTTTCGGCCACCGTCTCCTTCGGCCATGGCATCGCCGTCACCCCGCTCCATTTCGCCGCCGCCGTCGCCGGTCTCACCGGTGACGGGCTGCGTGTCCGGCCCACCCTGCTGCGCCGCGACGAACCGGTCGCGCAGGCGCCGCTGCGTCTGGTATCGGAGCAGACGGTGCGCGATCTGCGCTGGCTGATGTGGCTGGTGGTGGAAAAGGGCACCGGCACCAAGGCGCGGATCCCGGGTTATCTGGTGGGCGGCAAGACCGGCACCGCCGACAAGCCCGGCAAGGGCGGGCGGGGCTATGACGGAGATGCGGTGATCTCCTCCTTCGTCGGCGTCTTTCCCATCGAGGATCCGCGCTACGTGGTCTTGGTCACCCTCGACGATCCCAAGGGCGACAAGGGAACCTTCGGCTTTCGCTACGGGGGATGGACGGCGGCTCCGGCAGTGGCGACAATCATCGATCGGATCGGCCCGATCCTCGGGGTGCCGCCTTCGCGCCCGAGTGCCGAGCGACGTTTCTCGCAGCGCCTCAAGATCGTGCCGACGATGAACGGACGTACCGGGCGGATGGAGGAAGGTCTTGCGGCTCTCGACATTGGCCGGTGAGGGCGCCCGCATCCTGGGCACCGGCGAGCCCGAGGTCCGCGGGCTGACCGCGGACAGCCGTGCCGTGCGGGCCGGAGACCTGTTCGCCGCACTGCCCGGAAGCCGCACCGACGGCCGCCGATTCGTCGCCGATGCCCTGGAGCGGGGAGCGGTGGCCCTGCTCGGCGATGCCAGCCTCGCCGACTGGGCGGACCGGGTCAGCGTGGTGGTCGATGCCAATCCGCGCCGGCGGCTGGCCCAGATGGCGGCCCGCTTCTACGACCGGCAGCCGGAGCTGGTGGCGGCGGTGACCGGCACCAACGGCAAGACCTCGGTGGCCGGCTTCCTGCGCCGGATCTGGGAGATCGCCGGGCTGCCCGCGGCCAGCCTCGGCACGCTCGGCGTTCAGCCCACCGGCCTGGGCGCCACCTGCAGCCTCACCACCCCCGATCCGGTGAGTCTGCACGAGACCTGTGCGCAGCTCGCCGATGCCGGGGTGACGCATCTCGTGGTCGAGGCCTCCAGCCACGGCCTCTCCCAGTACCGGCTCGACGGGTTGTCGATCCACGCCGCCGCCTTCACCAATCTGAGCCGCGACCATTTCGACTATCACGGCGACCGCGAGAACTATTTCTACGCCAAGGCCCGCCTGTTTTCGGAACTCCTGCGTCCCGGCGGCCACGCCGTGCTCAACGCCGACATCGCCGAATTCGACCAGCTCGCGCGCATCTGTCGGCAGCGGGGCGTCGCGGTCATCGATTACGGGCGCGATGCACAGGATCTGGTGCTGCTGGAGCTGACCGCCGATGCCGAGGGCATCGCCATGGAGTTCGCCTGCCGCGGCGAGCGGCAGTCCTGCACGCTGCCGCTGTTCGGCCCCTTCCAGGCCCACAATCTGCTGGCCGCGCTGGGGCTCGCGCTCGCGAGCGGCGTCTCCGCCGAGATCGCCACCGCGACGCTGACCGGTCTCGACGGCATACCCGGCCGCATGCAGCGGGTGGCGGTGCGCGAAGACGGAGCCATGGCCTTCGTCGACTACGCCCACACGCCCGATGCCCTGGAGCAGGCGCTCCGTGCCCTGCGGGCGCATCTGCGCGGTCGGCTGGTGCTGGTCTTCGGCTGCGGCGGCGATCGCGATCGCGGCAAGCGTCCGCAGATGGGGCGCATCGCCGACAGGCTCGCCGATCTCGCCATCGTCACCGACGACAACCCCCGCTCCGAGGACGCCGCCGCCATCCGCGCCGAGATCCTCGCCGGGATGCGAGGGGAGGTTCTCGAGATCGGCGATCGGACCGAAGCGATCGCCCGTGGCTGGTCGCTTCTCGGCCCCGGCGATGCCCTGCTCGTCGCGGGCAAGGGGCACGAGACCGGCCAGATCCTCGGCGATTCCGTGCTGCCGTTCGACGATGCCGCGATCCTGCGCGGACTGGCCGTGGAGAGATCCGCATGAAGGCCCTGTGGGAGGCATCCGAGGTGCTGGCCGCCACCTGCGGGCGCGGACCCGAGGGCTGGCGGGCGGGCGGCGTGTCCATCGACAGCCGCGACATCGCCGCGGGCGATCTGTTCGTGGCACTTCGAGGCCCCCGCCACGACGGCCACGCCTTCCTGGAAGATGCCTTCGCCCGCGGTGCCGCGGCGGCTCTGGTCGCCGGCGAGCGCGCCGCGCCCGGTCCCCTGGTGACGGTGGACGACACCCGGCGCGGTCTCGAGGCGCTGGCGCGGGCCGCCCGGGCGCGCAGCCGGGCGCGGATCCTGGCGCTCACCGGCAGCGTCGGCAAGACCGGTACCAAGGAAGCCCTGCGCCGGGTGCTGAGCGCCCAGGCACCGACCCATGCCAGCGCCGCCAGCCACAACAATCACTGGGGGGTGCCGCTCAGCCTCGCCCGCCTGCCCGCCGATGCGGCCTTCGGGGTCTTCGAGATCGGCATGAACCATGCCGGCGAGATCCGCGAACTGGTACCCCTGGTGCGCCCACATGTGGCGCTGGTGACCTGGGTGACCGGCGCCCATCTCGCCTATTTCGAGGACGAGCGGGCGATCGCCGAGGCCAAGGCCGAGATCTTCGAGGCCGGCGAACCACCCGAATGTGCGGTGCTGCCCGCGGACAACCCGCATTTTCCTCTGCTCGCGGAGCGCGCCGCAGCCGCCGGAGTGGGGCGCATCCGCAGCTTCGGCACCCGCGCGGAGGCCGACTGGCGCCTCCTCAAGGCGGAATGCGGCCCCCGCTCGAGCCGGGTGCGTGCCGCGCGCGAGGGGGAGCGGCTGGAGTTCGAGATCGCCCTTCCCGGCCGCCACTGGGTGATGAACGCGCTCGCCGTGCTGGCCGCGGTGGAGGCGCTCGGCGCCGATCCGATCCGCGCCGCGGCCGAACTGGGCCGGCTCGAGGCACTGCCCGGAAGGGGACGGCAGCAGTCCCTGCCGCTGGGCGAAGGCAGCCTGCTGCTGCTCGACGAAAGCTACAACGCCAACCCGGCCTCGATGCGGGCGGCCATCGCCCTTCTCGGGCTGATGCCCGGACGCCGGCTCGCCGCCCTCGGCGACATGGCCGAGCTCGGGCAGGACGCGGCCCGCTTCCATGCAGAGCTCGCCGGGCCGCTCGGCGAGGCGGAGGTCGCCCTGGTCTTTACTTGCGGGCCGCTGATGGCCCATCTGCACGACGCCCTGCCGGCCGCGCGCCGGGGCGGCCATGCGGCGGACCCGGAGGGGCTCCTCCGGCGGCTCCGGGAAGTGCTGGAGCCGGGGGATGTGTTGCTGGTCAAGGGATCACTGGCGAGCGGGATGGGATCGATCGTGAAGGAACTGTGCGCCGCGGCAGCGGAAGGGGGCCTCTGACCCGATGCTGTATCATCTTCTCTTTCCGCTCTCGGATTATGTCGGAGCCTTCAACGTCTTCCGCTATCTGACCTTCCGCACCGGCGGGGCGGTGGTGACGGCGCTGTTCGTGAGCTTCCTGCTCGGTCCGATGATCATCCGCTGGCTCAAGAGCCAGCAGCCCGAAGGCCAGCCCATCCGCGAGGACGGGCCGGAGGACCATCTGCTGCGGAAGAAGGGCACGCCGACCATGGGCGGCGTGCTCATTCTCCTGGCCCTGACCGTGGCCACCCTGCTCTGGGTCGATCTCACCAACCCCTTCGTCTGGGTGGTGCTGATGGTCACCCTGGGCTTCGGGCTGATCGGCTTCTTCGACGATTACAGCAAGCTCAGGAAACGCTCCTCCAACGGCATTTCCGGCCGGCTCAAGCTGCTCGCCGAGTCGATCATCGCCATCGCCGCCGCCTGGGTGATCTCCGGTCTCACCCCCGAGCCCCTGGGCACCAGCATCGCCGTCCCCTTCTTCAAGGATCTCTACATCCCGCTCGGGGCCTTCTTTCCGCTGGCCGGCGCCTTCGTCATGGTCGGCGCCTCCAATGCCGTCAATCTGACGGACGGACTCGACGGGCTGGCCATCGTTCCGGTGATGATCGCCGCCGGCTGCTTCGCGCTGATCGCCTATCTCTCGGGCAACGCCATCTTCGCCGCCTATCTCGGCATTCCCTATGTGGCCGGCACCGGCGAGCTCGCCGTCTTCAGCGGCGCCATGGTCGGCGCCTCGCTGGGCTTTCTCTGGTTCAATGCACCGCCGGCCATGGTGTTCATGGGCGATACCGGATCGCTGTCCACCGGCGGGGCGCTGGGAGCGGTGGCGGTGGCCGCCAAGCACGAGCTGGTGCTGGCCATCATCGGCGGGCTGTTCGTGCTCGAGGCGGTATCCGTGATGGTCCAGGTCGCATCCTTCAAACTCACCGGCCGTCGCGTGTTCCGCATGGCGCCACTGCATCACCATTTCGAGAAAAAGGGCTGGGAGGAGCCGACCATCGTCATCCGCTTCTGGATCATCGCCTCGATCCTGGCCCTGATCGGCCTCTCCACCCTGAAGCTGCGCTAGGCCGATGGACGGGCTCGGGGCATATCGGGAGCGGAAGGTGGGGGTGCTCGGCCTCGGCCGCAGCGGACGGGCGGTGGCGCGTGCCCTCGCCACCCGCGGCGCCGATGTGATCCTGTTCGACGACGACCCGGGTACCGTCGCCCGCGCTCTCGAGACCGGTGGGCGGGCAGGAAAGCCCGAAAACCTCGCGGATCTGGCCCTGTTGGTGGTGAGCCCGGGCGTGCCCCTCACCCATCCCGCGCCGCATCCGCTGATCACCGCCGCCCGCAGCCGCAGTCTGCCGATCGCCGGCGACATCGAGCTGTTCGCCGCGACATATCCCGAAACCTTCCTGATCGGGGTCACCGGCACCAACGGCAAGTCCACGACCACGGCGCTGATCGCCCATATCCTGGCGGAGGCCGGGCTTCCGGCCACCGCCGCCGGCAACATCGGCCGTCCGGTATTCGATCTCGAGCCGGCCGCCGGCGACATCCTGGTGCTCGAGCTTTCTTCCTTCCAGCTCGAGCTGTGCCGCTCCCTGCGCTGCCGGATCGCCGTCTGGCTCAACCTCGAGCCCGACCATCTCGACCGCCACGGAGATCTCGAGGGCTACATCGCCGCCAAGCGGCGCCTGTTCGCCGGCCAGCGCACCGGGGACCGGGCGGTGATCGCCATCGACGATCCCGTATCCCGGGCGCTCGCAGGCGAGCTCGAAGCCGCCGGCAGATCG
>JALSRW010000594.1 GCA_026984595.1 Alphaproteobacteria bacterium | reverse complement strand
GGTCCCTGGTGCTGTTCAATCTCCTGCTCCCCTCGGGAACCGCCGCCATCCTGTCGATGCAGAGCACCTGGAAGCCGGGCGCGCATTTCGCCCTCC
Organism: Alphaproteobacteria bacterium; assembly: GCA_026984595.1. Lineage (GTDB taxonomy): Bacteria > Pseudomonadota > Alphaproteobacteria > Geminicoccales > Geminicoccaceae > JALSRW01. The sequence continues at coordinate 1,451 of JALSRW010000594.1, read as the reverse complement.
GGGAGATACGCCCGATCGTCGGTTTCACGGTCAAGATCGTCGCCGCCAACACGGTGAGCGTGCTCGAGCAGATCGCGCTGCGCAGCTTCGTCACCGGCGTCTTCGGCACGGCCGGACTGGGCACGCTGATGCTCGCCCGCCGGATCGTCGAGCTGATCGCCGGCGGTGCTTCCATGGCCCTCGGACGGGCCAGCCTCATCGGTCTCGTGCGGGATCCGGCCGACAGCCCCGGGCGCCGGAAAACCCTCGTTCAGGCGATGCGTTTCGGCCTCGTGCTGGCGGTGCCGGTGGCCGCGCTGCTGGCGATCGCCGGCGGCCCGGCGGTGCTGTGGCTGGCCGGACCCGACTGGCAGCAGAGTGTACCGCTGATCCGGCTCAGCGCGATACTCGTCCTGGCACTGCCGCTCAACGCCATCCTGGCACAATGGCACTACAGTCACGATCGAGCCGGACTCGAACTGGGACTCCGGGTGCTCGGAACTGTGCTGTTGCTGGCCCTCCTGCCGATCGTATTCCTGGCCGGTCTCGAGGGTGTGGTGCTGGCGATGGCGGGCAGAGCCTGGGTTCTGTTGCTCTGCAGGCTGACTCTGATATTCGGGCGCGGAGAGGCGCTCGCGGCCCTCGGAGCCGCGACGGTACGTTCCCCTTCTCACCCCAGGGTATGATCCGCTGCTGTTTTCCTGCAGCTTCCGCGATACCGACCGTTGACCACCGGAGTAGCGGAACCCTAGTCGGGACAGGAGGCGAGCTACGGCTCGCGCCACCATTGCGAACAGCCCATGGCGATCGAGCTTTCCCACGAGCCGTATCCCGTACTGCGTCCGTGCCACACGGACGGCGAGGAGATCGCCTGGCTGAGCAGCAGCGATCTCGCGGCCGCGGCGCGACTCGGGGCCGGCGCCGCATTGTTGGCGATGCCCGACCCCTGGCGGGAGCGGCTACTCGATCGCATCGCATGGTACAGAACGCGGCATCCACCCTCGGCCCAGTCGCGCCTCCTCGCCCAGATGACAGACTTTCTCCCCGGAGGCCTGGACGACGGGGATCCGGAGGCATTCCTGTTCCGGTGGAACCGCCACCATCTGGCCTATGAACTGCTGGTGCTCGAGGCGGCCCTGGGTCTTCCGATGCGGCTTCCCGTCGAACTGCGAGGTGCCGACCTTGTGCGCGCGGCACTGACCCGCGGGAGAGGGCTGGTGTGCTGGGCGATGCCCTTTCTCTACGGTCCGGTGATCGGTGCCTACGCCGCCTGGCGCGCGGGCTTTCCGGCGGTCGGTCTGTCGCGCTGGACGCACGGCTATTCGACGACCCGGTTCGGCGCCCGCCTGCTCAATCCGGTGCGGGTCCGGGCGGAGAACCGCTTTCTGGCCGGACGCATCGTGATCGGCCGCGGCCACTCGCCGCTCTTCGCGTTGCGCGGTCTGCTCCGCGCGTTGCGGTCGAACCGGCCG
>JALSRW010000593.1 GCA_026984595.1 Alphaproteobacteria bacterium | reverse complement strand
CCGCCTCGGCCGCATCCTCGCTGCGGAAGGCTGCCAGCTTGCGCTCGGCGTTGCGGAGTTGGGCCTCCAGCGTGCGCAGCCGCTCGTTCAGCCAGGTGGTGGCCCGTTTGGCGGTCTCGAACTTGGCCTCGAGCAGCCCCACCACATAGGTTTCGGCGACGGCATTGGCGACCCGGGCCGCGCGCTCGGGATCGGCGCTGGCGTAGCGGACCGCGATCACCCGCGTCTTGCCCTGACGCTCGACCCGGAGGCGGGAAAGGAAACTGTCGACATGAGCCTCGGCGGTGGCCGGTCGGGCCGGCTGCTGCCCGGCACGGGCCCGCGAAAAGCGCGCCAGAAGACGGCTCCAGAAATCGCCCTCGGGCTGCAGCTCCGGGCTGCTCTCCATGCCCAGCTCGGCGATCACCCTGGCCGCCAGCGAACGGGAGGCGAGCACCTGCACCTGGCTGTCGATCGTCGCCGAATCGCGGTCGATGACCCCCGGTACCCCTACGCCTTCGGGACCGACGTTCTGCCGCGGCTCGATCAGGATCAGGGCTTCCGCCACATAGGTCTTGGGCAGCCAGGCGAGCGTTCCGAGGGCCACGCCCAGCCCCAGGAGGGCCATGCCGAAGAGCAACAGACGGCGGCGCCACAGCAGCGCCAGCATGTCGAGCAGCGAGATCGAATCCTCGCCCGTCGAATGTGCCGTCCTCTCCACGTTCGTCCCGCCTCGCTGCCAGCCCGCGCGGATTGCCGGGATCTTTTAACCATAGGTTGATTTTGATGCAAGTTTCTCGTCATTCCGGCTAGCGCACCCAAGGCCGGCGACCGCGACGATCGCGTACCGTCTCGATGCGGATGCGCCCCTCCTCGACGAAGACGGCGAGGCCCTGGCTGCGGCGCAGTGCGCTGCCGCCGATCACCCTCGCCCGGGCGTTGCAGCGGAAGCGGGAGATGGCGGTGAGCAGGAGATCGGCCATGCGGCAGTCGGTGGCGAGAGCGCCGGCATCGCGCGCCAGGGCGATGCGTTTGCCACCGATGGTGGCGACGCAGCCCAGCCGGTCGCAGGCGAGCCCGCCGAAGGAGCCGCTTTCGGGCTCGGGAAAGGGCAGCACCCGCTCGGCCACCAGCGCCCGCAGCCAGGCGCGGCGCAGATAGCGGTCGCGGCGCTCCTCGCGCAGCCGCACCGCCCCCTCGCCGGTGCGCACCGCCACCTGCTCGAGCCAGGGCGAGACCAGCAGATCCGGCGGTCGGGCGAGCAGACCGACGAGGATGCCCAGAGCCATCGGCAGCAGCCCGAAAAACCGCCAGCGGCGGGTCCAGATGGCCAGCCACAGCCCGCCGCCGACGAACAGCAGCAGCGCCGAAGAAGGCCAGGCCGCGAGCCCGATGCTGGCACCGGGCAGGGCCGCCACCTGTCGGGCCACCGCCAGCAACAGCTCGATCCCCCGCCCCATGAGACGGAAGAAGGGCGCGTCGAGCCCGAGCGGCATGGCGATCATGCCCAGCAGACCACTCGGCATGATCCAGAAGGCGGTGAGCGGCACCGCGAACAGGTTGGCCAGCACGCCGTAGCTCGCCGTCCGCTGGAAATGGTAGGCGGCGAAGGGCAGGGTCACGAGGCTGGCGATCAGGGTGGTGACCAGCACGATCCGCAGATAGTTCCAGACCACCGCCATACCGCCGCGCTCTCCCCGTTCCTCGCCGAGGGGCTCGGTCGGCAGCCGCTCGAACCAGGCGATCAGGCCGATCACCGCGGCGAAGGACATCTGGAAGGAGACCGAAAGCAGGCTTTCCGGCTGCAGCGCGAGGACGACGAGGGCGGCGAGCGCCACGAGACGCATGGAAAAGGGATTGCGGTCGAGCATGATGGCCAGCAAGGCGATGGCCACCATGACGAAGGCCCGCCGGGTGGGCACCGGCGCCCCGGCCAGCAGCAGATAGAAGAGCGCCGCGAGCAGCGCCAGCAGGGCCGCCGCCTTGCGCGGCGTCACCCGGAGCGCCAGGGCCGGCCACAGACTCGAGAGATAGCGTGTGGCCAGGAACAGGGTGCCGGCGACGAGCCCCATGTGGAGGCCGGAAATGGCGAGGAGATGGGCGAGGCCCGAGGCCTGCATGACCGTCCACACCTCCTCCTCGATGCCCCCCCGCAGACCGGTCAGCAGGGCGGCGGCGACACCGCCGGCGGTGCCGGGAACGAGCTCGGTGACGCGCTCGGCGATGGTCTGGCGCAGGGCGGCGACATGCTCGCCGAGGCCGTTGCGTGCACCCCGGCCGATCCGTTCCACTGCGCCGAGGGCGAAGCCGATGCCGCCCAGCCGCTCGAACCAGGCCTTGCGGGCGAAGTCGAACCCGCCGGGCCAGCTCGGCCCCGGCGGCGGCTGCAGGCGCGCCCGCAGGCGCACGATGTCGCCGGGCATCAGCGCCGGACCGCCCCGGCGCAGGCTGACGCGCAGGTGGTAGGGGGTGTCGGCGGCGGCCAGCCCCTCGATGCGCAGATCCTCGAGCAGCAGGCGCAGGCGGTCGCCGCGCGGCTCCACCAGCACCACCCTCCCCTCCAGCAGGTGCACGCCGGGGCGGGCGATGACCGGCGCCGCGACCTCTCCGGTGCGCCACTGGGCGAGGGCGAAGCCGGCCAGCAGGCAGAACACGGCGAGGGCCGCGTAGGGCGCCCAGGCGATGCCGCGGCGGTGGCCCAGGAGACCGCCGGCGAGAACGATCAGCGCCAGCCCGCTCGAGAGCGGCAGCAGCCGAGCCGGCGGTTCCGTCGGCAGGGCGAAGTAGAGCCCGATCCCGAGTGCCGCCAGCACCGGCGCCCAGAGCAGCCAGCGATTGCGCTCGGCCAGCCCGTTTTCGATCAGGCCGCGCCCCCAGCCGCCGATATCCGGTGCGATCCGCCGCAGCCTGGCGAACCAGTCCTCTGCGGCGGTCGGTCCCAACGAGGAGGGGGACGGCTGCACAGCCCGCATCACCTGTGCTAGAGGATCCCCGCCTATCTGATCAGAACCGCCCGATCGGATCAACCATGAGTGTTGTCGTGCGTTTTGCCCCGTCTCCCACGGGGTACCTGCATATCGGCGGTGCGCGCACCGCGCTTTTCAACTGGCTCTATGCCCGCCACTGCCGGGGCCGCTATCTGCTGCGGATCGAGGATACGGATCGCGCGCGCTCCACCGAGGCCGCCATCCAGGCCATCTTCGACGGGCTCGAATGGCTCGGGCTGACGCCCGACGAACCGCCGGTGTTCCAGTCGCGGCGCATCGCGCGCCATCGCGAGGTGGCCGAGCGGCTGCTCGCCGAGGGCAAGGCCTATTACTGCTGGTGCAGTCCCGAGGAGCTCGAGGAGATGCGGGCCCGGGCAAGGGCGGAAAAACGTCCCGTCCGCTACGACCGGCGCTGTCGCGAGCGCGATCCGGCGAGCGCCCCCGCCGATGTCCGGCCGGTCGTGCGGCTCAAGATGCCGATCGAGGGCGAGACGGTGATCGAGGATCTGGTGCAGGGCACGGTCCGGATCGCCAACGCGCAGCTCGACGACATGATCCTGCTCAGGAGCGACGGCACGCCCACCTACATGCTGTCGGTGGTGGTCGACGATCACGACATGGGCATCACCCACGTCATTCGCGGCGACGATCACCTGACCAACGCCTTCCGCCAGTACCAGCTCTATCGGGCGATGGGCGCGCCGGTGCCGGCCTTCGCGCACATCCCGCTGATCCACGGTCCCGACGGCGCCAAACTGTCCAAGCGCCACGGCGCCTTGAGCGTCGTCGAGTACCGCGAGATGGGGATCCTGCCGGAGGCCATGCGCAACTATCTGGTGCGCCTCGGCTGGTCGCACGGCGATCGGGAGATCATCTCCACCGAGGAGGCGATCGCCTGGTTCGACATCCGCGATGTCGGACGCTCGCCGGCCCGTTTCGACATGAGCAAGCTGTTGTCGCTCAACGCCCACTATCTCCGGGAAACGCCGGATGCCGAGCTGGTACGGTTGGTGCTGCCGCGGCTGGAGGCGGCGGGCATCCGGGTGGGGGATGCGGCGCGGCAGCGGCTCGAGGCGGGCATGGCGGGACTGAAAGTGCGCGCCCGCACGCTGGTGGAGCTGGCCGAGGCCGCCCGCATCTATGTGCAGCCGCGTCCCCTCCCGCTGACCGCGAAGGCGGCGAAGTTGCTCGATGATGCGATGCGGAAACATCTCCTCGAGCTCGGCCGCCGCCTCGCCGGGCTCCAGCGCTGGGACGAGGAGTCCCTGGAAAGTGCCTGTCGGGCCTTCGCCGAGGAGCTCGGCGTCGGCTTCGGCAAGGTGGCGCAGCCGCTGCGTGCGGCACTGACCGGGACCACCGTGTCCCCGGGTCTGTTCGAGGTGATGCGGGTGCTCGGCCGCGAGGAGGTGCTGGCCCGCATCGAGGATGCTGCCCTGGGCCGCAATCCCGCATTGCAGCAAGGCGATTGAAGGAATGCTGCAGTGCGACTAAGCTGGATCGAAACCGGTGACGCCGGCCCGGCCGCATCGCCCCCAGCTATCGAGAGGAGACAGCGATGAGCGAAACCAACAGCGTGCGACTGACCGGCCCCGGCGGCATCGAAGCGGAGCTCCCGATCCACGAAGGGACCCTGGGGCCGCGGGTGATGGATGTGCGTCGGCTCTACGCCCAGACCGGCATGTTCACCTACGATCCGGGCTTCACCGCCACGGCGAGCTGCCGTTCCAGCATCACCTACATCGACGGCGATGCCGGGATCCTGCTCTATCGCGGCTATCGCATCGAGGAGCTGGCCGAGAAGAGCGACTTCCTGGAGACCGCCTATCTGATCCTCTACGGCGATCTGCCCAACGGCGCCCAGCGGCTCAAATTCATCCACGACATCACCTACCACACCATGCTGCACGAGCAGGTGCAGTTCCTGTTCCGCGGCTTTCGCCGCGACGCCCATCCCATGGCCCTGATGATCGCCGTGGTGGGAGCGCTGAGCGCCTTCTACTACGAGGATCTCGACGTCGAGGATCCCCATCACCGGATGGTGGCGACATATCGCATGATCGCCAAGATGCCGACCATCGCCGCCTGGGCCTACAAGTATTCGATCGGCCAGCCCTTCGTCTATCCGCGCAACGATCTCGGCTATGCCGAGAATTTCATTCACATGATGTTCGCCACGCCCTGCGAGGAGTACCGGGTCGATCCGGTGCTGGCCAAGGCACTCGACCGCATCTTCATCCTCCATGCCGATCACGAGCAGAATGCCTCGACCTCGACGGTGCGCCTCGTGGGCTCCACCGGCGCCAGCCCCTATGCGGCGATCGCCGCCGGCATCGCCTCCCTGTGGGGACCGGCCCACGGCGGTGCCAACGAGGCGGTGGTGCTGATGCTCGACGAGATCGGAACGGTCGATCGCATTCCCGAATTCCTGGCGCGCGCCAAGGACAGGAACGACCCCTTCCGGCTGATGGGCTTCGGCCATCGGGTCTACAAGAACTACGACCCGCGGGCCGCGGTCCTCAAGCAGAGCGCGGACGAAGTGCTCGCGACACTCGGGCAGAAGAACAACCCCAAGCTTCAGATCGCCAAGGAGCTCGAGAAGATCGCCCTCGAGGACGAGTACTTCCGGGAGCGGAAACTCTTTCCCAACGTCGATTTCTATTCGGGCATCATCCTCGAGGCGATGGGCATCCCCACCAAGATGTTCACCGCCATCTTCGCCCTGGCGCGTACCGTCGGCTGGATCGCCCAGTGGAACGAGATGATGCTCGACCCCGAGCAGAAGATCGGCCGCCCGCGGCAGCTCTATGTCGGGCCGAAGGAGCGTCCCTTCGTCCCCCTCGAGCAGCGCCCCTGAACCGCCGACGGCGACGGGGGAGGCCAAGGGCCTCCTCAGTCGCCGGCTTCGAACCCCTTGGAGCGGCGGTGCGCCTCCTCGACGATCACCCGGCGCAGCTCGGCATCCCCGGCCAGCAGCCGGTGAAAATCCCGGGCCTGCAGCTCCAGCAGCCGACAGGGGGTGAGGGCCACCACGGTAGCCATCCGCGGCCGTCCCTCGAGCAGCGCCAATTCGCCGAAGAAGGCGCCGGCACGCAGCGTCCGGCGGCGCGGACCGCGGCGCACCAGCACCGCGCCCTCGACCAGGAAATACATGGCATCGCCGCGCTCGCCGCGGCGGATCAGAGTGTAGCCGGCGGGCACGTCGCGCGGTTTGAGCAGGCCGGTGAGCTCGGCGAGCTGGTGCGAGGCGAGCTGACGGAACAGCGGCACCCGGGCAATCAGGGCGGCCGCGGTGGCGAAGCTGCGTTTCTGCAGCTCCTGCATCAGCCCGGCGCCGAGAATGGCGGTGGGCAGGGCGAACATGCCGATCCCCAGCATGGCGACGAAGGCGGCGATCGTCTTGCCGAGGAAGGTGACCGGCACCACGTCACCGTAACCCACCGTCGTCAGGGTCACCACCGACCACCACATGGCCGCCGGAATCGAGCCGAAGGCTTCGGGCTGCACGGTTCCTTCCGCGGCATGCATGATGCTGGCCGAAACCAGCAGCAGCACGCCCATCGCCCCGAGGGCCAGACCGAGGGCATGTCGCTCGTTGATCAACACCACCTCGAACATCGAGAGGGTGCGCGAGTAGCGGATCAGCTTGAGAATCCGCAGGATCCTGAGCAGCCGCAGCATCACGAGGCTGCCCGGTGACAGCAGACTGAGATAGAAGGGCAGGATGGCGATCAGATCGACCAGCGCCGCCGGTGTGAAGGCATAGCGGATGCGTCCCCACAGCGGATGGCCGAAGCGGCTGGAGCGGTCCTCGACGATGGTCCAGATGCGCGCCGCATATTCGACCGAGAAGACCAGCACGGCGAAGATCTCGAAACGGTACAGGAGCTCCCGCAGCCAAGAATGGACATCGGGCATGCTCTCGATCACCGCCCCGATCACGCTCACCAGGATCAAGAGCACCAGCAGCCGGCGCAACCAGTAGCCGAGGGAACCCTCTTCGCCGTCATCCTCGACCAGCAGCTCGAACACACGGCTGCGAAGGCTGCGCGCCGCACCGGCCGGGCCCGTGCCGTTCCCGCCGGTCGCCGGCCCGCCGCGGCGTTCCGCCGGCTCGCGATGTTCCGTCATTCCCCCTCCTCGTCCCTGCCGGCCCGGCTCGCCGCCTCCGAAGGACGGGCCAGGCTCGGATGTGCGCGTAGCGCGGCGAAAGCCCGGCGGCGCAGCATATCGGCGATGTCGCGGGCGTCGGCCTCGGCCACCCCCATGTGCCGCAGCGCCACCGCACCCAGGGTGATGGCCAACTCCACCGCCTCGGGCACCGCCTCGCGGACACCGGCGCGCAGCATGCGGTCGCGCATCTCCAGATCCCGCGCCCGGGCGACGATCGGGA
>JALSRW010000592.1 GCA_026984595.1 Alphaproteobacteria bacterium | reverse complement strand
CTCCGCCAACACCTTCGTGATCGCCGCCGTCAACGTCGTCTTCCCGTGATCGACATGGCCGATCGTACCGATGTTGCAGTGCGGCTTCGTCCGCTCGAATTTCGCCTTGGCCATCCTCGTCCTCCAACCTTTCCCGCGAACCGGCGCTACGCGTATTTGGCGCGGATCTCCTCCGCCACCATCTGCGGTACCGGCGCATAGTGATCGAACTGCATGGTGTACTGCGCGCGTCCCTGGGAGAGCGAGCGCAGCGTGCTGACATATCCGAACATGGTGGCGAGCGGCACCAACGCCCGAATCACCTGGGCGTTGCCACGCGGCTCCATTCCCTGGATCTGGCCGCGCCGACTGTTCAGATCGCCGATGATGTCGCCCATATATTCCTCGGGCGTCACCACTTCAACACGCATCACCGGCTCCAGCAGGATCGGTCCCGCCTTGCGCGCCCCTTCCCGGAAGGCGGCGCGGGCGGCGATCTCGAAGGCCATCACCGAGCTGTCCACCTCGTGGTAGGCGCCGTCCACCAGCTCCACCCGGACGTCGACCATCGGAAAGCCGGCCAGAACCCCGGTCTCCATCGCCGATTCGATGCCTTTCTGCACCCCCGGAACGTATTCCTTGGGGACCGCACCGCCGACGATCTTGTTCTCGAAGACGAAGCCTTCGCCCTGTTCGGCCGGATGCAGCACGAGCTTGACCCGGGCGAACTGTCCGGCACCGCCGGTCTGCTTCTTGTGGGTATAGTCGACGGTGGCATCGCGGGTGATGGTCTCGCGATAGGCGACCATCGGCTGGCCGACATTGCAGTCGACCTTGAACTCGCGCTTGAGGCGATCGACGATGATCTCCAGATGGAGCTCGCCCATCCCCTTGATCACCGTCTGTCCGGATTCGGGATCGGTGCCCACCCGGAAGGAGGGATCCTCCTGGGCGAGCTTGGCCAGGGCGGCCGAGAGCTTTTCCTGATCGGCCTTGGTCCTGGGTTCGACCGCCACCTCGATGACCGGCTCGGGGAACTCCATGCGCTCCAGGATCACCGGCCTCTCGGGATCGGCCAGGGTGTCGCCCGTGGTGGTGCTCTTGAGACCCACGAGCGCCACGATGTCGCCGGCGTAGACCTCCTTGACGTCCTCGCGCTGGTTGGCGTGCATCAGCAGGATGCGGCCGATGCGCTCGCGCTTGCCCTTGGCGGTATTGGCCAGATAGCTGCCGCTCTGGATGGTGCCCGAATAGACCCGCACGAAGGTCAGCGTGCCGACGAAGGGATCGGTCATGATCTTGAAGGCCAGAGCGGCGGCCGGCTCGTCGTCGGCCGGACGGCGCACCACCTCCTTTTCGGTCTTGGGATCGATCCCCTTGACCGGCGGAATGTCGAGGGGCGAGGGCAGATAGTCCACCACCGCATCCAAGAGCGGCTGCACCCCCTTGTTCTTGAAGGCCGATCCGCACAGCACCGGCACCAGCCTGCCGGCCACGGTGCCCTTGCGGATGCAGCGCATCAGGGTTTCGGCGTCCGGCTCCTGGCCTTCCAGATAGGCCTCCATCGCC
>JALSRW010000591.1 GCA_026984595.1 Alphaproteobacteria bacterium | reverse complement strand
TGGTACAAGGCCCGTCACATGCTGTTGGTGCCGGCATCCCTGGCGGTGCGCGATACCCGTGCCCTCAGGCGTCTGCCGCGGGAGGCGGAAGGTGCGGCCCATGCCGGTCTCGGCGACAGCAGCGAGTTGACCTGGAAGGACCGGCTCCATCTCGACGCCTGCATCCGCTGCGGCCGCTGTCACGAGGCCTGCCCCGCCCGCACCACCGGCGCACCCCTGAGCCCGCGGGATCTGGTGCTCGACCTGCGGGCGGCGGCTCGTGGAAAGGAGCCGGTGGACCTGGCCGGCGGGGCCATCGCCCCGGAGACCCTCTGGGCCTGCCTGTGCTGCGGCGCCTGCCAGGAGATCTGTCCGGTGGGCATCGAACATCCGCCGCTCATCGTGCGCATGCGCCGGCGCCTGGTCGAGTGCGGTGAACTCGATCCGCTGCTGCAGGCCACGCTCGACAACATCGCCAACACCGGTAACAGCTTCGGCGAGAATGCGCGCAAACGCGGACATTGGACCCGGGATCTCGAGTTTCCGGTAAAGGACATCCGCGCCCAGCCCGCCGAATATCTCTGGTTCGTCGGCGATTACGCCTCCTTCGATCCGCGCAATCAGCAAGTGAGCCGTACCGTCGCCCGGCTGCTGCGTGCGGCCGGGGTGGATTTCGGCCTTCTGTTCGACGCCGAGCGGACCGCCGGCAACGACATCCGTCGTGCCGGAGAAGAAGGGCTGTTCGAGGAGCTGGTCCGCCACAACCGGAAAGCCATGGCGGCGGCCCGGCCGTTCCGGCGGATCCTCACCACCGACCCGCACAGCTACAACACCATCCGCAACGAATATCCGGACTGGGGAGAGGTTCCTCCGATCCTCCACTACAGCAGCCTTCTCCTCGAGCTTCTCGAAAGCGGTCGCCTGAAGGTCACGAAACCGCTCGGCTATCGCGTGACCTTCCACGATCCCTGCCATCTCGGACGTCTCAACGGCGGCTACGACGCCCCGCGGCAGGTGCTGGCCCGGATCGGCTGCGAACTCGTGGAGATGCCCCGCAATCGGGACAATTCCTTCTGCTGCGGAGCGGGTGGCGGCCAGATCTGGATGACCCCCGACCCGGGCCGGGAAAAGCCGGCGGAGAACCGATTGCGGGAGGCGGCTTCGCTGGGCGGCATCGCCGTCTTCGTCACCTGCTGTCCCAAGGACCTCGCCATGTTCGAAGACGCACGCAAGACGGGCGGGCACGAGAAGGATTTCGTGGTCCGCGATCTGGCCGAGCTGGTGGCCGAGGCGGTGGAGCTCGGCCGGCTGCGGCCGCAGGATCTGCCCGATCTCCTGGAGCGCATCGTCGATGCGGCGGCACGAAGGATCGGCGAGCGGCTGGAAGCGCGTATCGACGAACTGCTCGCCGCAGCATCTCTGCCGACGCCGACCCCGGATACGTCCACGCCGTCGCTCCCGGATGCCTCGACACCTCCGGCGCCCGGACAACCGGGACCGTCACCGGCGGTGGAGCATCCTTCCCCGGAACGGACCGAGCCGGCGGTGCCTGCTGCGGATGCGCCCGCG
>JALSRW010000590.1 GCA_026984595.1 Alphaproteobacteria bacterium | reverse complement strand
GAGGCCGGCGTCTTCGAGGTTTACGCCCGGTTGCAATGGCGTTTTCCGCGCGAGATCCACATCCTCGCCCTCTACGCGCTGGAATGCGCGCTGACGAATACCCCCTGGAACCGCCTGCCGCCGGCGTGCAAGGCCGAGTTGCGCCGCTTCGCCGAAGCCTGCGCAGAGCGATCGGGAACGCGAGGATCAGGAGGATTGCGGGAAACTGTGCAGAGCCGCTGACGCGCAGCGACAGCGCGTCTGGCGGAGGGAGAGGGATTCGAACCCTCGGTACCCGCAAGGGTACAACGGTTTTCGAGACCGCCCCGTTCAACCACTCCGGCATCCCTCCGCGGTGCGGGGCGTCCGTTATCTAGCGGCGCCTTTGCGGCAGGGCAAGGGAGCGGAGAGGACCGCCGCCGCGCGCGTCTGCACTCAGGCGAGTTCGCGGGCGCTGCGGCGCATCGCCTTCTTGCGCTGGCCGGGGTCGAGATGGCGCTTGCGCAGGCGGATGCTGGCGGGGGTGACCTCCACCAGCTCGTCCTCCTCGATGTAGGCGAGCGCCCGCTCCAGGGGCATCCGCGTCGGCGGCGACAGGAGGATGGCATCGTCCTTGCCGGCGGCGCGGATGTTGGTGAGCTTCTTGGCCCGCAGCGGATTGACCTCGAGATCGCCCGCCTTGGCATGCTCGCCGATGATCATCCCGGAATAAACCTTCTCGCCGGGACCGATGAACAGCAGCCCGCGCTCCTCCAGGTTCCACAGCGCATAGGCCACCGCCTCACCCTGCACGGAGGAGACGATGACGCCGGTGTGGCGGCCGCGGATCGGCCCCTTCCAGGGCTCGAAACCGGCGAACACCCGGTTGAGCACGCCGCTGCCGCGGGTATCGGTCAGGAATTCCCCGTGATAGCCGATCAGCGCCCGCGAGGGTGCCTTGAACACCAGCCGCAGCCGGCCGGTGCCGGTGGGGCGCATCTCCAGGAGCTCGCCCTTCCGGCGGGTGAGTTTCTCCACCACCACCCCGGCGAATGCTTCGTCGAGGTCGATCACCACCTCCTCGACCGGCTCCAGCCGCGCCCCGGTCTCGGGGTCGGTGCGGATCAGCACCCGCGGCCGCGAGATGGCCATCTCGTAGCCCTCGCGGCGCATGGTCTCGATCAGCACGGCGAGCTGCAGTTCGCCGCGGCCGGCCACCTCGAAGGCGTCCTGGTCGGGCAGCCTGCGCACCCGGATGGCGACATTGCCCTCGGCCTCGCGCTCGAGGCGGGCGAGGATCTGGCGCGAGGTCACCTTGTCGCCTTCCTGGCCGGCAAAGGGGCTGTCGTTGACGGAGAAGGTGACGGCCACGGTGGGAGGGTCGATGGGCTGGGCGGGCAGCGGCGCCTCGACCTCGAGATCACACAGCGTATCGGCCACGGTCGGTCGCGAGAAACCGGCGATGGCCACGATATCGCCGGCCTCGGCCGCGGCAACGGGCTGGCGGGCGAGGCCGCGAAAGGCGAGGATCTTGGTGATCCGCGCCCGCTCCAGCTCCTCGCCGGTGCGCGCGAGAGCCTTCAGCGTGGTGTTGGGGACCAGCCGTCCCGATTCGATGCGGCCGGTCAGCACCCGGCCGAGATAGGGGTCGTATTCGAGGATCGAGGCCAGCAGCCGGAACGGTCCCTCGGGATCGACCACCGGTGCCGGCACATGCTCGAGGACCAGATCGAACAGCGGCGCCATGCCTTCTCGCGGATCGGCGAGATCCCGCACCGCCCAGCCTTCCTTGGCGGAGGCGAAGAGATGGGGAAAATCGAGCTGCGCCTCGTCGGCATCGAGGGCCGCGAACAGGTCGAAGATTTCGTCGAGCACCGCTTCCGCCCGCTGGTCGGGCCGGTCGACCTTGTTGACCACCACGATCGGCCGCAACCCCCGGGCCAGCGCCTTGCCGAGCACGAACTTGGTCTGCGGCATCGGCCCCTCGGCGGCATCCACCAGCAGCAGGCAGGAATCGACCATCGACAGGATGCGCTCCACCTCGCCGCCGAAATCGGCATGGCCCGGCGTGTCGACGATGTTGATGCGGACATCCTTCCAGATCACGCTCGTGCATTTGGCGAGGATGGTGATGCCCCGCTCGCGCTCGAGATCGCCCGAATCCAGCGCCCGTTCCCGCACCTGCTCGTTGTCGCGGAACACCCCCGACTGCCGCAGGAGACAATCGACGAGGGTGGTCTTGCCATGATCGACATGGGCGATGATGGCGATGTTTCGCTGATCCATTGGGGTATCCGTTGCCCGACACGAAACGGCGCGGCCACGGCCGCGCTCCGCCCGCAATATAGGGCGGATGGGGGATGCCGACCAGCATCGCGCGGCCGCGGAGCCGATGGCCGATTGCGAAGCCCGCCGACCGGGGCTACTGTCCGGCGGTCGATGGGACCGAACGGGGAGGCGAATTCGGATCATGGAATGCGGTGCGCGGCGGCAACGTCGGGCCGTCTGCCGGCGCCGGAACGGGGGCGGGCGGGCATGAGACTGCGTTGGGCCGCCCTGCTTCCCTGCCTGCTGTGGTTCGTCCTCACCCTGTTCCCCATCTATTGGACGGTGGTCACCGCCTTCAAGACGCCGCCCGCGGTCTTCAGCGGACCGACATATCTGCCCTGGATCGATTTCCGCCCCTCCCTCGACGGTCTTCGCGAGGTGCTCGGCGGCGATCGCGGCGATGTGGTGCGGCCGCTCGTCAACTCCACCCTGATCGCGCTCACCGCGACGACCATCGCCACCCTGCTCGGGGCGATGGCCGCCTATGCGCTGGTGCGCTTCACCTTCCGCGTCCATCTCTTGGCCGGCGTCAGCTTCGCCCTGGCCGGGATCGCCGTCTTCGTCGGCCTCGCTCCGCTCGGCATGGGCGAGACGTCACGCATGGGGATCGCCTTTCTCGCCGCATTGCTGACCTCGATCCTCGTCAACCGGCTGCCGCTCCGGGACAAGATCCTGGGCAACAACGACATCGCCTTCTGGTTCATCAGCCAGCGCATGTTCCCGCCCATCGTCTCCGCCTTCGCCCTCTATCTCCTCTATGCGCGCATGGGCCGCGACGGCATCCCCATGCTGGACACCTTCTGGGGGATGGTGCTGGCCTACACCGCCTTCGTACTGCCGATCACCGTCTGGCTGCTGCGGGACTTCTTCCAGGGCCTGCCGGTGGAGGTGGAGGAGGCGGCGCTGGTGGACGATGTGCCGCGCTGGCGGATCTTTCTCGGCATCGTCCTGCCGATGGCGCGACCGGGGGTGATCGCCACCTTCCTGATCGCCCTCGGCTTCGTCTGGAACGAGTTTCTGTTCGCCCTCATCCTCACCTCCAGCCGCTGGCAAACCATGCCGATCATGATCGCCGGCCAGAACTCGGTGCGCGGCACCGAATGGTGGTCGATCTCCGGCGCGGCGCTGGTGGCCATCCTGCCGATGGTGGTGGTGACCATGTTCCTCGCCCGCTTGATGCGCTCCGGCCTGGCGCTGGGCGGTCGGAAATAGGCCGTATGCACCCGTACAACAGGGAGGAAGAACGATGTCCATCCGAACCCGACTTTCCGCGCTGCTCGCCGGCGCGGCGGTACTCGCCCTGGCGGTGCCGACCCATGCCGCGGTCGATTGCAAGGGCAAGCAGATCACCATCGGCACCTTCAACCCGCCGTTCATCGGCGGTCCGGCCATCGCCCACGCCAAGACCTGGGAAGAGAAGACCGGCGGCAAGGCGAATGTCGTCACCTTCCCCTTCGGCGAGCTCTACCCGAAATACATGACGGCGCTGGTGAGCGGCCAGAACGCCTATGACGTGATCATGTACGCACCCGCCTGGCAGGGCGATTTCGCTCCCTATCTCTCCGAGATGCCGCCCGAGATCCGCCAGGGCGCCGCCTGGGAGGACATCGCCCCGATCTACCGGGAGCGGCTGATGGTCTGGGACGGACGGGTGGTGGCGCAAACCATCGACGGCGATGTGCACAGCGGCACCTACCGCAAGGACCTGTTCGGCGATCCGAAGGAGCAGGCGGCGTTCAAGGCCAAGTACGGTTACGATCTGGCACCGCCCCAGACCTGGGAGCAGTATTACGATATCGCCGAGTTCTTCACCCGCCCGGACGAGGGGTTGTGGGGCACCGCCGAGGCCTTCGTGCGCGGTGGGCAGCAGTTCTGGTTCTTCTTCAGCCACGCCGCCGCCTACACCAACCATCCGGACAATCCCGGATCGATGTTCTTCGATCCGGAGACGATGGATGCCCAGACGAGCAATCCTGGCTGGCTGAAGGCGCTCGAGGACTACATTCGGAGTTCCAAATACGCACCTCCGGGAGCCCTCAACTGGAACTCGGGTGACATCCGGACCGCCTTCGCCGGCGGCCAGGTGGCGATGAACTTCGATTGGGGCGATACCGGCACGATCTCGGTCGATCCGAAGCAGAGCAAGGTGGCGGGCAATGTCGGCTTCTTCGTGCTGCCCGGATCCGACACCATCTGGAATTACAAGACCGGCAAATGGGACAAGTTCGACCGGGTGATCCATTCCCCCTTCATGGCCTATGGCGGTTGGGTCGCCTCGGTGCCGGCCACCAGCCAGGAGCAGGCCTGCGCCTGGGACTACATCGCCTGGTACGCGAGCCCCGAAAACTCGATGAAGGACGTGACCACCGGCGGCACCGGCATCAATCCCTACCGCCTCTCGCACTTCCGGAACATCGACGCCTGGCTGGCGGCCGGTACCTTCACCCGCGAGGAGGCCGAGAACTATCTCGAGGTCCAGCTCGCCTCGATCGATCCCGAGCGCAACAATGTGGCGCTCGACATGCGGCTGCCGGGCTATTTCCAGTACACCGAAGTGCTGGAGATCGAACTCTCCAAGGCACTCGCCGGAGAGGTCGAGCCGCAGGAGGCCCTCGATACCATCACCGCCGAGTGGAACCGGCTCACCGACGAGCTCGGCCGCGACAAGCAGCTCGCGGCCTATCGGGCCTCGATGGGTCTGCCGCCCCTCGAGTAGAACTCCGTTTCCGGTCCAGGGGGAGCCTTCGCGGCTCCCCCGTTTCTTGCGGATCCGCCATGGCTCGCGTGCTTCTCGAACAGGTCGCCAAGCGCTTCGGCGACACCCTCGTCATCCCGCGGCTCGATCTCACCATCGAGGACGGCGAGTTCGTCGTGCTGGTGGGGCCTTCCGGCTGCGGCAAGACCACGACCCTTCGCATGATCGCCGGGCTCGAACAGGTCAGCGAGGGACGCGTGTGGATCGGTGATCGCGACGTGACCGATGTGCCGCCCGGCAAGCGCAACTGCGCCATGGTGTTCCAGTCCTACGCCCTCTACCCGCACATGACGGTACGCGACAACATCACCTACGGGCTGCGGGTGCGGCGCGTGCCGAAGGCCGAGATCGAACGGCTGCTGGGCGAGGCCGTACGCATTCTCGGCCTCGAGGCGTTTCTCGACCGCCGCCCGAAGCAGCTTTCGGGTGGCCAGCAACAGCGGGTGGCCATCGGTCGCGCCATCGTCCGCCAGCCGGAGGTGTTCCTGTTCGACGAGCCGCTTTCCAATCTCGACGCCAAGCTCCGGGTCGAGATGCGCACCGAAATCCGCCAGCTCCACCGCCGCCTCGGCAATACCGTGGTCTATGTCACCCACGATCAGGTGGAAGCGATGACCCTGGCCGATCGGGTCTGCGTCATGCACGAGGGACGCATCGAGCAGATCGCCGCGCCGCTCGAACTCTACGAGCGGCCGGCGAACAGCTTCGTCGCCGCCTTCATCGGCACTCCGGCGATGAATTTCCTGGAAGCCCGGATGGTCTCTCGCGAGGGTCGGCCGATGGCCCGTCTGGCCGATGGCACCCATCTGGCGCCGCCGCCGGGAGCGCCCGCGGCCGAGAGCGGAGTACCGGTGCTGCTGGGCATCCGCCCCGAGCATGTCGAGGTCGGCGAAGCCGGCACCCCCTTCGCCCTCCGGGTTCGCGAAATCGAGCCGTTGGGGCCGGCCAAGCTGCTGATCGGCGAGGTCGCCGGCAGCCGCTTCGTGGCCCAGGTCGACGCCCATCTGCCGGTCGAGCTCGATGCTCTCTGCCGGCTCACCGTGCCGCCGGAAAAGATGCATCTGTTCGACCGCGAGAGCGGCCGGGCACTCGCCTGAACGGCCGGCGGCGTTCCGGTCGCGGCCTTGCGGTGCCCTCGCCCGCGGCTATAGTCGCCACCGATCGACAACGGCAGTCCGAGGGAGTCTGGCGGGAATGGAGATTGCTGCGGGGCAGCACGGGGGATTCGACGTCCTCGGCATCGGCAATGCCATCGTCGATGTCGTCGCCTATGCCGAGGACGCGTTTCTCGAGGAACTCGGCCTCGTAAAGGGTGCGATGACCCTGGTGGACGAGGAACGGTGCGAGTTCCTCTACCGCCGCATGGGGCCGGCGCACGAGGTCTCCGGCGGCTCCTGCGCCAACACCATGGCGGCGCTGGCCGCCCTGGGTGGTCGCGCGGCCTATGTCGGGCGGGTTCGCGACGATCAGCTCGGGCAGGTGTTCGGCCACGATATCCGCGCCGCCGGCGTCACCTTTCGCAGCCTGCCCAGCAGGGACGGCCCGAGTACCGCCCGTTGCCTGGTGTTCGTCACCCCCGATGCCCAGCGCACCATGGCCACATATCTCGGCGCCTGCGTCGAGCTCGGGCCCGAGGATATCGATCCCGAGCTCGTGCGGGCGGCGGAAATCACCTATCTCGAGGGCTATCTGTGGGACCGGCCGGAGGCCAAGGCCGCCTGTCGCAAGGCGGCGGAGATCTGCCATGGGGCCGGCAGGAAACTGGCGCTCACCCTGTCCGATGCCTTCTGCGTCGAGCGCTGGCGCGAGGAGTTCCGGGAGCTGGTGGCCCGCGAGGTCGATATCCTGTTCGCCAACGAGGCCGAGATCACCAGCCTCTACGAGGTCGGGAGCTTCGACGAAGCGCTGCAGGAAGTGCGCCGGCACGTCCATTTCGCCGCCCTCACGCGCGGTCCCAAGGGCAGTGTGGTGGTACGTGGCGAGGAGCTGCACGTGATCGACGCGGTGGCGCCCGAGCGCCTCCTGGACACCACCGGCGCCGGTGATCTCTATGCCGCGGGATTTCTGCGCGGCCTCGCCGCCGGACTCGATCTCGGCGCCTGTGGTCGGCTCGGCAGCCTGTGTGCGGCGGAAATCATCGGCCAGTACGGGGCCCGTGCCGAGCGCCCGCTGCAGCCGCTGTTCGCCCGCGTCCACGGGGGTGTCGCCGCCGGCTCATAGCAGCATAGCCAGATCCTCGCCCGCCGCACGCCGTACCGCCGCCAGCCCGCCGCGAAAGGCATAGGCCTCGAAACCGGCCTGCTGCATGCGTTCGGCCAGCAG
>JALSRW010000589.1 GCA_026984595.1 Alphaproteobacteria bacterium | reverse complement strand
GCCAGCTCGGCGGCGAAGGCCCGGACCTGCCGCTCGGCCTCCTCGAGCGAGGTGCCGGAGGCGGCCAGCCGCGGCACCAGCGGCGCCACCTCGGGATCCGCGGCCCAATGTCCCTCCACCGATGCCGGATCCGGGCCTTGCCAGACCTGCGCCGGCGACAGCTCGGGCACGTAGCCTTGCACGCAGGGCCAGTCGGGATCGGCCTTCGGCATCTGCGCGGCGGCGGTGAGCGGGGCCGCGAACATGGCGGTGAAGACGATTGCGGTCGACCAACGGACGTGACCGGACCGGGCAGTCCCGCGAGGCATGGCTCTCCCTTCCCCTGCATCGATTGGCGTGTTTCGCCAGCGTCGTGCGCAGCATCGAAATAGATTGGAGCGAGGGGAATGTGAAGGCCCCCGGGGCGAGGCGCGAGACCCGCCCCGGCGGCCGACCGCTGGCCGTCGACATCGCGCCCGGGTATCGTCTACGGCACTTCGACAACCCTGCGCACGGGCCGGCACCGGCGAATGGCAAGGCATCTTCTGCTCGTGATCCTCGGTCTCCTGCTCCTGTGGCTCGCCGGGCCGCGGGTGGTTTCCGAATACTACCTCGCGGTCGGCGATTCGGCCTATGATCTCACCGGCCTCGGGGCGCCGATGGCGCGCCGCAGCCTGGAGCGCGCCCGGCGCTCGCGCGAAGCGGCGCTGGCGGTCCTGGAAACCGGCGAGGCGGCCAAGCAGCTCGGCCACATCCTGCTCCGGGACGCCCTCGAGCGGCCCTGGCGCGATCCCGAACGCTCCGCTCTGCTGGAGACCGCGGTCGAGCGTCTCCGCCAGGGGCTGGCGCGCGATCCGGCCGATCTCTTCGCCTGGTACCATCTGGCGCTGGCGGAATGGTGGCGGGGGCGGCTGCGGGACGCCGCCCGGGCACTGGCCATGTCCTATCGTACCGGCCCCCATCATCCGCCCATCGCGAGCGATCGCGGCCGCCTGGCTCTGGCTCTCTGGCCGCGTCTCGCACCGCCGGCGCGCGAGCGGGCGGTACGCGAGATCTGTCTCGCCCTGCCCCGAAACCGTGAAGTGTTCGAGCGGTTCGCCGAACGCAACGCGCGTATCGAGATTCTCGAAGAAATCGCGAATTCCCCCACCTGCCGGTCACCTGCGGCGACAAAAGCAACGGCATGGCCACGCTGAAGCCGCGCCCCAACCCCTCCACGCTTGTCGTCGCGCCCGATCGGTGCGATCATGGGTCCGATATAGAGCCTCTGGAGTCGGTCCCATGTTGCAGCGGATTTTCATCTTCACTCTGGCGTTTTTCGGTGTACTGCAGGTGAACGGAGCGGCGCGCGCCCTCACCGCCGAACAGGAGGCGGCACTGGTGGAGGCGGTCGCCGCCGGCACCGCGCGCCAGGCGGTCGGCGAGCTGCTCGCGACCACCCAGCCGGATGCCGGCCAGTTGCCGCGCCAGGTCTGCGATTCCATCGAGGTCATGGGGGCGGCGGCGCGAGACCCGCAGGAACGGGCCGAGGTGACGCTGGCCGCCAGCGAGGCGGCGGTCTCCTACATGGAA
>JALSRW010000588.1 GCA_026984595.1 Alphaproteobacteria bacterium | reverse complement strand
CGGAGCCCCGGCTGCGGGAGGCCGCCGAACGGCTCGAGGCGGGATCGGTGGAAGGCGCGTTCCCCTTCGATCCGGCGGCCTGCGCCAGCCCCCTGCCGCGCGCCTACCAGTGGGCGGACGGTTCGGCCTACGTCAACCATGTGGCGCTCGTGAGGAAGGCCCGCGGCGCCGAGATGCCGCCCTCCTTCTGGACCGACCCGCTGATGTACCAGGGCGGCTCCGACAGTTTCCTGGGTCCCCGCGAGCCGATCCGCCTCGCCTCGGAGGAATGGGGCATCGATTTCGAGGCGGAGATCGCGGTGGTGACCGACGATGTGCCGATGGGCACATCCGAGGAGAGCGCCCTGCCTCATGTGAAGCTGCTGATGCTGGTCAACGATGTGAGCCTCAGGAACCTCGTTCCGGGCGAGCTCGCCAAGGGCTTCGGCTTCTTCCAGAGCAAGCCCTCCTCGGCCTTCTCGCCGGTGGCGGTGACCCCCGACGAGCTCGGCCCCGCCTGGCGGGAGGGCAAGGTGCATCTGCCTTTGCGCTCCTGGCGCAACGGCGAGCTCTTCGGCGAACCCGACGCCGGAACCGACATGACCTTCGCCTTTCCCCGCCTGATCGCCCATGCGGCAAGGACACGGCCCCTGGGCGCCGGCAGCATCATCGGCTCGGGGACGGTCTCCAACCGCGATCCGGAGGGCGGCCCGGGACGGCCGGTGGCCGAGGGCGGGCGCGGCTATTCCTGCATCGCCGAGCAGCGCACGGTGGAGACCATCCTCCACGGTGCCCCCCGCACCTCCTTCATGCGCTTCGGCGACCGGGTGCGGATCGAAATGCTGGACGCGGCCGGAAACAGCATCTTCGGTGCCATCGAACAGGTGGTGGAGCGCTACGAACCGCCGGCCGCCGGCTGACGGGGCGAGCCGCTCAGCGCGAGCCTTTCGGCGGTTCGATGGAGGCGCCGCTGACGGCGGCCGCGGCCAGGGCCCCCACACCCCGGGCCTGGTCGAGCCAGACCACGCTGCCGTCCGCCTGCAGCACGCCGGTGCGGCCGCTCGCCTTCTCCTCGACCATGACGAGGGCGAAACAGCCGCTATCGTCGATCAGGGTGCGCGTGACGTAGCCCTGCTTCTCGAGGGCACGCCGATATTTCCGTTCCCGCCGGCGCAGCTCCTGCACCTCGCCATAGCGCACCTTGCGGATGCGGATGCGAACGCCCCCACTCCCGGTCACTGCCCGTCTCCGGTGGCCGGCTCCGGCAGTTCGAGCTCGTACGCATCCTCTTCGAGCACCAGCCTGAGACTGGACACCTCCCGCGCCTCCTTCAGTTCCTTTTCGGTCACCAGCAGCTCGATGGCGGCCTCGGCGGGATGTTTCTCCTCCTCTTCCGCAGCCGCCTTTTCCAGCGCTTCCTGCACGCGGGTGCGCAGCGCCGCCGCCACCCGCTCGGGAAAGCCATGGCCCACGGCTTCCCGGATGCGGCGCAGCGGTGCCCGTGCCCGCGGATCGACCAGCAGTTCGAGATAGCGGCTCCTCGCCAGATTGCCGCAGAGTGCGACGATCCCCGGCAATGT
>JALSRW010000587.1 GCA_026984595.1 Alphaproteobacteria bacterium | reverse complement strand
CGAGGCGATCCTCGAAGCGCCCGAGATCGACGCCGTGAGCTTCACCGGCTCGATCGAGACCGGCCGCCACATCGCCGCCGTCTGTGCCGCCGGCATGAAGAAGTTCCAGCTCGAAATGGGCGGCAAGAACCCGCTCGTGGTGCTGGACGACGCCGATCTCGACCATGCCGTCAACTGTGCCGTCCAGGGGGCCTTCTACTCCACCGGGCAGCGCTGCACGGCGAGCTCGCGGCTGATCGTCACCGCCGGCATCCACGACCGCTTCGTCGAGGCGATGATCGCGGCGATGCAGGATCTGGTGGTGGGCGACGCGCTCGCGGAGGGCACCCAGATCGGCCCGGTGGTCGACCAGAACCAGCTCGACCAGGATCTGCGCTATCTGGAAATCGGGCAGCAGGAAGGTGCCAGACTGGCCTTCGGCGGCCGACTCCTGGAGCGCGACAAGCGCGGCTTCTACCTGGAGCCGGCGCTGTTCGTCGATACCCGCAACGACATGCGGATCAATCGCGAGGAAATCTTCGGCCCGATCGCCAGCGTGATCCGGGTGGCCGATTACGAGGAGGCGCTGGCGGTCGCCAACGATACCCGCTTCGGCCTTTCCAGCGGCATCTGCACCCGCTCGCTGAAGCATGCGAGCCATTTCCGGGAGCATGCCGAGGCCGGCATGGTGATGGTCAACCTGCCCACCGCCGGTGTCGACTATCACGTGCCCTTCGGCGGCCGCAAGGCGAGCTCCTACGGCCCCCGCGAGCAGGGCCGGTATGCCGTGGAGTTCTATACCACGGTGAAAACCGCCTACAGCCTGCCGCTCTAGGCGGGAGCCGCGCGGTCCGAGGTCCCGCCGGTCCCCGGCCGGGCGAGCAGGCTCGCCAGCAGTTCGGGCCGCGCGCGCAGGCTGCCGCGCAGACAGAGGGTGCGGAGTCGCCCCGGCGTGACCTGCGGATCGTGCAGATGCAGGCAGCTATGGGTGGCCTCGAGAACGACCGCCACCCCGTGCGGCGCCAGCACGCTGTCCAGCGCGTCCGCGATCTCGGCGGTAAGCCGCTCCTGAAGCTGCAGGCGGCGGGCCAGCACATGGACGAGATCCGCCAGATGGCCGATACCCACCAGCCGCTCGGCGGCCTCGAAAGCCACCGTCGCCTCGCCGAAGAACGGCGCCAGATGATGTTCGCAGTGCGAAAGGAAGGGCAGGTCGCGCAGGAGCACGAATTGTCCGGCGGCCTCGCCCGCCGGCAACGGCGTTCCCAGCGCCGTCACCGGGTCCCGGCGGTAGCCGGAGAAGGCCTCGGTGAAGGCGTCGGCGACCCGCTCCGGCGTCTGCAGCAGTTCGGGCCGCGCGGGATCGTCCCCGGCATGGGCGATCAGGGTGCGCACCGCCGCCTCGACTTCCTGCCGCCCCGGTCGGTTCATGACGCGATCGGCTCACCGGCGTTCTGGAGGGCGGCGAAACGACGGGCCAGCTCTTCGGCACCGCACCAGCCGACGGTCAGGAGATGGGCGCGGCCACGGGACAGGGCCAGGAGGGTGGGATAGCCCCTCACGCCCAGACGGGCGGTCTGTTCCCACTCCCGGGCCACCTCCCGGGCCAGTGCCGGGCTGGCGAAGGCGGCATCGAAGGCCTCGCCGGTGATCCCGAACTCCCCGCAGACCCGGCGCAGGGTGGCGGTGTCGGTGATGTCTTCATTGTGCCGGTAGAAACGTTCCTGCAACCGATCGAGAAAGGCGCAGGCCAGCGCCGGATAGTGGTGGCGCAAGAGCGCCAGCGCGCGACACGGCGGTTCGGTGTCGTAGACGAAGCCCTCGCGTTCGAAGAAGGCGAAATCGAAGGGCTGGCCGGTACGCTCGTGCACCTTCTCCCAGTGGCCCCGCACGTGGGCCTTGTCCCGGGCGTTCATGGGCCTCGCGCGCTCGGCGCCGAGCGTGCCGGTGGCGAGGTTCACGATCAGATCGGGATGCCGCTCGCGCAGGGAGCGGAGCGAGGGAGCGAAGCCCCAGCACCAGGAACACATGGGATTGGCGAAATAGAGAAGTTCGGTCATGGCGGCGCTCCATCCGGCATGCCCTGTATCCCCGCATGCCCGGCCGCATCACCGAAGCCCGGTGCTGCCGCATGGTCGGAGTGGGGCGATTTGAACGCCCGACCCCCGCCTCCCGAAGGCGGTGCTCTACCAGGCTGAGCTACACTCCGGCGCGGCTTTCTATAGTGTTCCGGGCTCGCCTCGGCAAGCCCCGCCATCGCCTCAAAAGGCCCGGGCGACGCAGAAATCGACGAGCTCCGACAGTGCCTCCCTGGCCGGGCTGGCGGGGAAGATTTCGAGCCTCCGTCGGGCGTTCTCGCCGTATCGCGCCGCCCGCTCGACGGTCTCGCGCAGTGCCCCGCGGCGGCGCAGCAGTTCCAGCGCATGTTCGAGATCGCCGGGCCCCTGATCGAGCTCCTCGAGCGTGCGCCGCCAGAAGGCGCGCTCTTCCGCATTGCCGCGGGCGAAGGCGATGAGGACCGGCAAGGTGATCTTGCCTTCGCGAAAATCGTCGCCGAGATCCTTGCCGAGTACCCGCTGCTCGGCCCCGTAATCGAGCGCATCATCGACGAGCTGGAAGGCGATGCCCAACGCCTCGCCGTATTCGGCCAGCGCCAGCTCCTCCTCCTCCGGGCGCTCGGCGACCACCGCCCCGATCCGGCAGGCGGCCTTGAACAGGGTCGCCGTCTTGGCCCGGATCACGCGCAGATAGTCCGCTTCCCCGATCGCCGTATCGTTGCTGGTGATGAGCTGGGCGACCTCTCCCTCGGCGATCACCGCCGAGGCCTCGGAGAGGATCTCCAGCACCCGCAGGCTGCCGTCGGCGACCATGAGCTGGAAGGCGCGCGAGAACAAGAAATCCCCGACCAGTACCGGCGCCTTGTTGCCCCAGACCGAATTGGCGGTGGGGTTGCCGCGCCGCAGGCCGCTCTCGTCGACCACATCGTCGTGCAGCAGGGTAGCGGTGTGGATGAACTCCACCGAGGTGGCGAGGCCGATATGGCGGCTGCCGCGATAGCCGCACAGGCGGGCCGCGAGCAGGGTCAGGATGGGGCGAATCCGCTTGCCGCCGGCGGCGATCAGATGGCGGGCCAGTTCCGGGATCAGCGGCACCTGGCTCTGCAGATGTTCGAGAATCAGCCGGTTGACCTCGAGGAGGTCCGACGCCACCAGGCTGCGCGCCCGTTCGAACTTCTGGCCCACATCGGCGGGCGTCGCTATGTACGTGGCGGAGATCGCGTTCACAAGGGCCGACTCCTGTTGCGAGGCCGGGCGGTTCCCGTTTGTTGCCGAAACTGCTAGCACGCGCGCCCGTCCTCTGGCAAACCCGTGGCCCGATCGTGAGCGTCGCGGGGGAAGGATGGCGGTGATCGAGCTGTTGCGCACCAACGATCCGGTGATTCTCTCCTGGGCGCAGGCGCTGCTCGAGGAGGCGGGCATCGAAACCCTGGTGTTCGACGAGCAGACCAGCGCGCTCGAGGGCAGCATCAGCGCCATCGCCCGCCGCCTGATGGTGCACGAGACCGATGCCTCGCGCGCCCGCTGGTTGCTCGATCGGGCGCGTCGCGAGATCGAGGATGCCGAGGACTGAGGCAGCGAGCGCCGATCGGCTGCTGGGCGGGCGGATCCGGCTGCTGCAGCCGCGAACGGGGTACCGGGTGGCCATCGATCCGGTGCTGCTGGCTGCGGCCGTGCCCGCCCGGGCCTGCCGGCGGGTACTCGATGTCGGTGCGGGTACCGGGGCGGCCAGTCTCTGTCTGGCGGCGCGGCTCCCCGATTGCCGCATCGTCGCCCTCGAACGCGACCCCGAAATGGCGCTGTTGCTCGCGCGCAATGTGCGCGAAAACGGATTCGAGGAGCGGATCCGGGTGATCGAGGGGGATATCGCCGATCCCCCCGCCGCGCTGCGGCGGGGGGAGTTCGATCTGGTGATGACCAATCCTCCCTATTCGGCTCCCGGGCGCGGCACCCCGGCGGCGGCGCAGCGTCGGGGCGCGACCGTCGAAAGCCTGCCCCTGGGCGCATGGATCGAGGCCTGTCTGCGACGTCTCCTGCCGCGGGGCTATCTGCTGCTCGTGCACCGCTGCGACCGTCTGGCGGAGATCGTCCGCCATCTCGCCCGAGCCTGCGGCGATCTCCGGATCTTTCCCCTGTGGCCGCGTGCCGACAGCAGGGAGGCGGGACGGCTGCTGCTGCTCGCCCGCAAGGCGGTGCGCAGTCCCTCCCATCTGTTGCGCGGGCTCGTGCTGCACCAGCCGGATGGCCGGTTCACGCCGGAAGCGGAAAAGGTGCTGCGGGAAATGGCGCCGCTCGATCTCCTGCCGACCGATGGAGAAGGCGGATGACGCTGCTCGAGGATCGCCTGCGGACGCTGCCCGGTCTGCGCTTCGGGCGGCCGGTGGTGGCGGTGGTGCGTCTGGCCGGGGTGGTGGGCCGGCTGCCGCTCGGACGGGGCGGGCTGTCCCTCGCCGGCCTCGATAGGCCGCTGCGCCGCGCGTTCGCCATGCGCGGTGCCAGGGCGGTGGCGCTGGTCATCGACAGTCCGGGCGGGTCGGCGGCCCAGGCCTCGTTGATCGCCGCCCGCATCCGTGCCCTGGCGGCCGAAAAGGAGCTGCCGGTGCTGGCCTTCGTCGAGGATATCGCGGCCTCCGGGGGATACTGGCTGGCATGCGCGGCCGACGAGATCCACGCCGATCCCTGCTCGATCGTCGGCAGCATCGGCGTGATCAGCGCCGGCTTCGGCTTCACCGAGGCGATCACGCGGCTGGGCATCGAGCGGCGCGTCCACACCAAGGGCGAACGCAAGGCCTTTCTCGATCCGTTCCGCGAGGAACGTCCCGAGGATCTCGCCGTGCTGGACGAGCTGCAGGGCGATGTGTACGAGCGCTTCAAGGCCTTCGTGCGCGAGCGGCGCGGATCGCGTCTTCGCATCGCCGAAGAGGAACTGTTCAGCGGTCGGGTCTGGAGTGGCGAGACCGCCGCCGCGATCGGCCTCGTCGACGGGCTGGGGGAGATGCGCAGCGTGTTGCGCGAGCGTTACGGCGAGAAGCTGCGCCTGCGCCTGGTCAATCCGCCGCGCCAGGCCTGGTGGCGCAGCCTGACGCCGGGCGGCGCCAGCGAAGCCTTGGCGGATGCGCTCCTGTACCGTATCGAGGAACGCCTGCTGCGCAGCCGCTACGGGCTCTGAGCGGTACGGCACGCCGGCACTAGCGGATGGATCCGGATGTTCGGTTTCTCGCTGTCCAAGCTGCTCTTCACCATCCTGGTGATCGCCGGGGTCTGGCGGCTCTTCAAGTTCCTGCAGGCGCGCGAACAGAAGCAACCGGTGGCCGCCGCCGCGCGGCGCCGGCACCGCTGGCCCAGCCGACCCGCGGAGCAGGCGGTGGATCTCGTGCCCTGCCCGAAATGCGGCGCCTATGTGCCGCCCGGCACCAACTGCCCCTCGCGCGAGCAGTGCCGCCTCGATCCTCCGCAGCCCCCGGCCGCGACTTGACCGTCACCGGCATGCTGTCTACGCTTTTCGCACTGCACAATTAGCCGGCAGGCGGACGCGGCGAAGCGAAACGGGCCAACGATCGGTGAGCATTGAGGCTCCACGCACCTTTCAGGAACTGGTGCTGCGCCTGCAGCAGTACTGGGCCGAACATGGCTGCGTCCTGCTGCAGCCCTACGACATGGAGGTGGGCGCCGGCACCTTCCATCCCGCCACCACCCTGCGTGCCCTCGGCCCCGAGCCCTGGAACGCGGCCTATGTCCAGCCCTCGCGCCGGCCCACCGACGGCCGGTACGGCGAGAATCCCAATCGGCTGCAGCATTACTACCAGTTCCAGGTGATCCTCAAACCCTCGCCGCCCGATATCCAGGATCTCTACCTGAAGAGCCTGTATGCGCTCGGTATCGACCCCGGCCTGCACGATCTGCGCTTCGTCGAGGACGACTGGGAAAGTCCCACCCTCGGCGCCTGGGGGCTGGGTTGGGAGGTCTGGTGCGACGGAATGGAGGTCACCCAGTTCACCTATTTCCAGCAGGTGGGGGGAATCGACTGCCGGCCGGTTTCCGGCGAGCTCACCTACGGGCTGGAGCGCCTGGCGATGTATGTGCAGGGTGTCGAGAACGTCTTCGACCTCGACTGGAACGGGCGCGGCGTCCGCTATCGCGACGTCTTCCTGCAGAGCGAGCGGGAATACTCGAAATACAATTTCGAGCTCGCCGATACCGACATGCTGTTTCGTCATTTCGAGGATGCCGAGCGGGAATGCGCGCACATCCTCGAATGCGGGCTGCCGCTGCCGGCCTACGATCGGGTCCTCGAGGCCAGCCATCTGTTCAACATGCTGGACGCCCGCGGGGTGATCAGCGCCACCGAGCGCCAGGCCTACATCGCCCGCGTGCGCGCCCTGGCCAAGGCCTGTGCCGAGGCCTGGATCGCCTCGCGGAGCGGCGGAGCCGGGAATGGCTGAGCTGCTGCTCGAGCTCCTGTCGGAGGAAGTCCCGGCCCGCATGCAGCCCCGCGCCCGCCGCGACCTCGAACGGCTGATGGCGGCACTGCTCGAGGAGGCCGGTCTCGCCTTCTCCGGGATGAAAAGCTGGGTAACGCCGCGCCGTCTGGGCATCACCGTCTCCGGCCTGCCCGTGCGGCAGCCCGATCGCGTGAGCGAACGCCGGGGACCGCGCGTCGACGCGCCGGAGAAGGCCCGCCAGGGGTTCCTGCGCAGCCTCGAGGGGCTGGAACACGAACTGTTCGAGCGCGAGGACAAGAAGGGCAGGGCGCTCTACGCGCGCATCCGCGAGCCCGGCCAGCCGACGGCACGGGCTCTGGCGGAGCGGCTGCCGGAGATGCTGGAGCGCTTTCCCTGGCCGAAATCGATGCGCTGGGGGGAAGGCGAGCAGCGCTGGGTGCGCCCCCTCCACGCCATCCTCTGCCTGCTCGATGGCGAGGTGGTGCCCTTCGACTTCGCCGGCATCCGAAGCGACCGCTTCACCTTCGGCCACCGCTTCATGGCCCCCGACCGCATCGAGATCGCCGAGCCCGCCGCACATGCGCCCGCACTGCAGCGTGCCCGGGTGCTGCTCGATGCCGGAGAACGGGAGCGACAGATCCGCGAACAGGCGGAACGGCTGGCCGCCGCCGAGGGCTGCCGCGTCCGCCCCGATGACGCGCTCTTTGCCGAGCTTTCCGGTCTGGTGGAATGGCCGGTGGTGCTGATGGGCAGGATCGATGCCGAGGCCATGTGCCTGCCCGAAGAGGTGCTGGTGGTGTCGATGCGCCAGCATCAGCGCTACCTGTGCCTGCTCGGGGGCGACGGGAGGCTGGCGCCGCAGTTCCTGCTGGTGGCCAATCTCGAGGCCGGGGACGGCGGTGCGGCGATCATCGCCGGCAACGAGCGGGTGCTCCGCGCCCGGCTGTGGGATGCGCGC
>JALSRW010000586.1 GCA_026984595.1 Alphaproteobacteria bacterium | reverse complement strand
CATCATCTCGGCCTTGGCCCGGGCGGGGCCGAGTTCCTCGCCCTGGCCGAGATCGGCGGTGAAGGTCACCACCTCGCAGCCGTAGGTTTCCTGCAGCCAGCGCAGGATCACCGAGGTGTCGAGCCCGCCCGAATAGGCCAGCACGACCTTCTTCACGCTGTCCGTCATGTTTTTCCCGCCTTCCGGCACGGCCATCCCCCGGCGGCCCTGCCGGGGCCGGGCACGTGCGGCCGCTTACGACCTATGCCTTGGTGTCGATGTGCCGACCGCGGGCCTCGGGAGCGGTCTCGGCCTCGCCCCCGCCCGCCGGCTGCTCGGCAACCGGAACCGGGAGTTTGGCGATACCCACCCGCGCCGGCCGCAGCAGCCGGTCGCCCATCCGATATCCCACCTGCATCACTTCGGCAACGACACCGGGGCGATGGTCGGCGGTTTCCACCTCGTACATCGCGTGGTGCAGCTCGTGGCTGAAGGGCTCGCCGGGTTCGGGCTCGATCCGGCGGATGTCGTATTTCTCGAAGACGTTGAGGAGCTGGCGCTCGGTCATCTCCACACCGGTCACCAGGTTGCGCAGCAGCTCGTCGGTCTCCAGCGCCTCCTGCGGCACGCTCTCCAGGGCGCGGCGCAGATTGTCGGCGACCTCCAGCAGATCCCGGGCGAAGCCGGACATCGCATACTTGCGCATCTCCTCGAGCTCGCGGGCGTGCCGCCGGTGCAGATTCTCGAGCTCCGCCAGGGTGCGGAGATGGCGCTCCTTGAGCTCGGCGAGTTCGGCTTCGAGTGCCGGCTGCTCGGCAGCGGCCGCTGCCTGCTGCCCCTGCTCCTCGGCGGGTGCGGGGGCATCTTTCTGCTTCCTGGGATCGTTGCTCATGTTTCGCTCTCTGTGTCCGATGCTCCGAGGATTCGGCTGACGACGCGGGCCGTGTAATCGACCATGGGAATGATGCGGGCGTAGTTCATGCGGGTCGGGCCGATGACGCCGATGGCGCCGACCACCTGGGCGCTGCCGCCCTCGCGTCCGGCCCGGTAGGGGGCGACGATCATCGAGCAGCCGGACAGTCCGAACAGCTCGTTCTCGGCACCGATGAAAATCTGCACGCCTTCGGCGCTGCGGGTCAGTTCCAGCAGCCTAAGGAGGCTCTTGCGCCGCTCCAGAAGCTCGAACAGCGCCCGGATGCGTTCGAGCTGGGCGAGATTGGTGACGTCTTCGAGAAGCTTGGCGTGGCCGCGGACGATGAGAAAGCCGCCGTCGCGATCATCGTCCTCCGCCCAGGTCGCGAGACCGGTCTCCACCACCTGCCGGGCCAGCGCATCGAGCTCGATCTTCTGCTGCTCGATTTCGCTTCGGATCTGCTCCAGCGCCTCCTCGAAGTTGCGGCCGGCGAGGCGGGTGGTGAGATAGTTGCCGGCCTCGATCAGGATCGAAGGCGACATGCCGAGCGGGATGTCGATCACCCGGTTCTCGACCAGACCGTTGTCGGCCACCACCACAACGAGTGCCCGGCCGGGGCTGAGCGGCACGAACTCGACATGCTTGAACGGCCGTTCATGGGTGGGAGCGACGACGATGCCGGCATGCTGGGAAAGTCCGGACAACGCCTCCGAGGCGTCGCTCAGCACCGCCTCGATGCTGCGCCCGCTGGCCACGCAATGGGCCTCGATCTCCCGCTGTTCCTCCTCGCTCAGCCCGCCGATCTCCAAGAGGCCGTCGACGTAGAGGCGAAGCCCTGCCTCGGTGGGGATCCGCCCGGCGGAGGTGTGCGGTGCGAAGAGCAGCCCGAGATCCTCGAGATCCGCCATCACGTTGCGCACCGTGGCCGGCGAGAGCTGCTCGCCGAGCTTGCGGGCGACGGTGCGCGAGCCGACCGGTTCGCCGGTCGCCACATAGGCGTCGACGATCTGTCGGAAGATCTCGCGGGAACGTGCGTTGAGTTCGACGATCATGCACCCGTGCTGCACTGCGAAGATGGGGCAGGCCTCATGTAGGCACGCACCCATGCGGCGTCAACGCACGGGCCGCCGGCGGGAACGGCGGGAAGCGGCCGCGACGACGTCCGCGTCGCGGCCCTCGCAACGGTCGCGGGAAGCTCGGAGCTCAGTAGCGCGGACCGCCGCCACCCGGATAGCGCCGCCCGGCACCGCTGCGAAATCCGCCGGGTCCGCTCCGGCGCGGGCCGCGCTCCTCGGCCTCGCGCACCGCCAGCGGGCGCCCACCGAGTTCGTAACCGTTGAGGCTGCGGATCGCTTCGGCCGCCTGTTCCTCGCTCCCCATCTCGACGAAACCGAAGCCGCGGGAACGGCCGGTGTCACGGTCGGTGGCGATCTTGGCCGAAACCACCTCGCCATGCTCCTCGAACAGGGTCGACAGCTCCTCCACCGTGGTCTGATAGGGGAAGTTGGCGACGAAGATCTTGCGCGTCATGGGAAGACTCCAGGGACAAGCGGATCACGAACCGGCCGTTCCTTCCGGAGGAACGACGAAACCCGCCCGCTTCGGCCCTGGCTGCATCGAAAACGCGGCGCGCGCGACACGGAGATCGACGCCGGCTGCATCACACCGAGGGAACCAACGAGAAATCGGCTCGTGATTTCTCAACCTGCACACAACGGACAAGCCCTGACGCCGAACCCCCAACGAAAACGACCACCGGCGACTATAAGGCGCGGGGTCGGGGGGCGCGAGAAAAAAATCGGTTGACCGGGCTCATCCCGAGCCCTGCGAAGCCCTGCCCGAAACGGCGCCCTCGCTGGCAACGCCCTGCTCGGAGGCCTGCTCGCGGGCGAGTTCGAGAGCCACCGGCGAGAGCTGCGGCAGGGCCATGAACTGGGTCCGCTCCTCGCTCGGCACCGGCGGCCGCACGGTCAGCCGATAGGAGGCGAAGCCGCCGATTCCCAGCGTCACCAGCGCCAGCAGCAGGGGGAAGCCCGGCGCCCCGAGCCCGCTCATCAGCGCCGCGGCCAGGAGCGGGCCGGCCACCGCCCCGGCGCCGTTGGCGAGCAGCAGAGCGCCGCTCGCCGCCACCATCTCCTCGGTCTCGAGGAAATCGTTGATATGCGCCACGCAGAGCGAATAGACGGGTAGCGCGAGGCCGGCGAACAGGAAGAAGGCGGCGAAGGTGAACGTCCGCCCGGGCGCCGCGAGGAACGGCAGCGGCGAGAGCACGAGGGCCGCCGCCAGACAGGCGGCGATCAGCACGTACCGCCGGTCGAACTGGTCGGACAGGCGACCGAAGGGCCATTGCAGGGCGACGCCGCCGACCGCGATGATCGCCATCAGCCCGGTGACGCCGGCGAGATCGAGGCCGATCTGGCGGGCGAAGATGGGTCCCAGGCTCCAGAGCGCCCCCTGGACGATGCCGATGCCGCAGATGCCGACGAAGCCGAGCGGCGAGACCTGCCACAGATCGCGCAGCCCGAAGCGCCTGCCGGCGGCGATCGGCGGGGCCGGCACCGCCGACAGGAGCATCGGCACCACGGCCAGAGAAACCAGTACCGAGACCAGCACGAAGGGCTGGAAATCCGCCGGAGCGGCGAGGTTGAGGAGCAGCGGCCCGCCCGCCAGCCCGGCGTTCTGCAGCAGAAGATAGACGGACAGCAGCCGTCCCCGCATGGCGTTGGGAGTGCCGGCATTGAGCCAGCTCTCGGCGACCACGTAGACGCCCGCCAGACAGAAGCCGGTGACCAAGCGGAACAGGAACCAGCTCACCGGGTCGATCACCAGCAGATGAAACAGAATGGTGGTCGAGGCGATCGCCGACATCGCCGCGAACACCCGCACATGCCCGACCCGGACGACGAGCCGCGGCGCCTGCCGCGAACCCACCAGCAGGCCGAGAAAATAGCCCGCCAGCACCAGACCCGAGGTCATCGTCGAAAACTGTTCGATGGCGGTGCGCAGGCCCAGGAGCGTGCTCTGCAGGCCATGGCCGGTCATCAGCAGGGCGATGCCGAAAAGCAGTGCCAGATTCGATCTGAGCAGGGCCAGCATGGGGGTGGCTCCGGACCGTGGGGCGGGCGTTTTCGGCTCCCGCCTAACAGAATTCCCTTGCCTTTCCTTTGACGAAACGGCACCGCGTTCACGGGTGCGACATGCCGGAATCGGAGGGCGAGAGCAGCATGTCGGCGAAGGCTGCGAAGGGGGGCGGGCTGCGGCTCGGGATCGATACCGGCGGCACCTTCACCGACGCCGTGCTGCTCGACGAGGCGGACCGCCTGGTCGCCCGGGCCAAGGCCGAGACCCGCCACGACGATCTCGTGCGTGGTATCGCCGCCGCCGCCGACGGGGTGCTGGCGAGCCTGCAACCGGGCCGCAAGGTCGATTTCGTGGGGCTGTCCACCACCCTCGCCACCAATGCGGTGGTGGAGGGTCGGGGCGGGCGCGCGGCACTGGTACTGATCGGGCTCGAACGGGATCTCCTGCGGCGCGCGCGCCTCGGCGAGGTGCTCGGCTCCGACCCCCTCGTTCTGCTGCCCGGCGGCCACGACGCCTTCGGCCATGCGCGGGACGAGCCGGACCCCGAAGAGCTGGCATCGGAGCTCCTGCAGCTCGCGGGCAGGGTCGAGGCGGTGGCGGTGGTCGGCCGTTTCGCGGTGCGCAACCCGGCCCATGAGCGGCTGGTGGCCGATCTGGTGCGCGCACGTCTGGGCCTGCCGGTGACCTGCTCGCACGAGCTGAGCTGGGCGCTGGATGCCGCCCGCCGCGCGGTGACCACGCTCCTGAACGCGCGTCTGCTGCCCGAGATCCGCCGGTTGATGGAAGCCGTACGCGCCTATCTCGAGGAACGCGGGATCGCGGCGCCGCTGATGGTGGTGCGCGGAGACGGGGCGCTGATGCGGGTCGAGACCGCTCTGGAGCGGCCGGTCGAGACGCTGCTATCGGGCCCCGCCGCCAGCACCGTCGGTGCGGCCAGGCTGGGCGGCATCCCCAACGCGATGATCGCCGATATGGGCGGCACCACGACCGACATCGTGGTGCTGGAAGAAGGGCGCCCCCGTCTGTCACCGCGTGGTGCCCGCATCGGCGGTTTCGAGACCATGGTCCGCGCCGTCGATCTCGAAACCGTGGCCCTGGGCGGCGACAGCGAGATCCGCCGCGATGCGGCCGGCCGACTGCTGGTCGGGCCGGCACGCCGGGTGCCCCTGGCCGTGCTGGGGGTCCGCCATCCCCGGATCCTCGCCGTTCTCGAGCGCCAGCTCACGGCGCCGCCGCGGGAATTCGACGCCCTCTTCGGGTTGCGCGTCGGAGGGGACGGTGCCGAGGGCAGGGAGGAACGGCGGCTTTTCGAACTGCTCGCCGAGGGTCCGGTGGAGCTCGCCGAGATCTTCGACCGCCATGCGCTGCGGAGCTGCTTCGAACGGCTCGCGCAACGCGGTCTGGTGCGGGTGAGCGGTTTCACCCCCTGCGATGCGGCCCATGTGCTGGGGCGCCAGCGCACCGGCTCGGTGGAGGCGGCACGACTGGGTGCTGCCCTGGAGGCGCGGCGCCCGACAGGGGGCGGCGTGCCGGCCGGCCAGCCGGTGGAGCTGTTCGCGCGGCGCGTGTTCGAGGTCTGCGAACAGGCTACCGCGCGGGCCCTCGCCGGAGCGGCACTGCGCGGAATGGGGGAAGAACCCGGTTGGCTGGACGGCGGGGCCGTCGCCGGAGCCCTCGGCCGTGCTCTCAACCCGGCCATTCCACCACCGGCCCGCAACCTCCTCGAACTGCGTTTCCGGCTGATGCGGCCGCTGGTGGCGGTGGGAGCACCGGCCCCGCTCTTTTTCCCGCGGCCCGCGGTCTATCTCGACACCGCCCTGTCGATCCCCGAGGCGCACGCCGTCTGCAACGCGATCGGTGCCGTGGTGGGGGAGGTGGCCCGGCGGGTGACGATCGTCGTCAGCCGCGACCCCGAGGGTGCCTTTCTGGTGCACACCGCCGAAGCCCCGCACCCGGCCGACAGTCTGCAAGCGGCGCTGGCAATGGCCGAAGCCGAGGCGCGAGAGCGTGCCCGCGCTCTGCTGCGCGAGGAAGGGGCGGGAGATGTCGCGGTCACTCTGGAACGGGAGATCGACCGGGCGACCGTTGCGGGCGGGGAGGAGATCGTGCTGGAAGCGCGGATCACGGCCATCGCGCGAGGGCGGCCGTCGCCGGCGGCGCCCGCCTGATCAGAAGGGCCAGACCAGGGCGATGATCGGCACCGCGGTTGCCAGCACCAGGATCTCCAGCGGCAGCCCCATCCGCCAGTAATCGCCGAAGCGGTAGCCGCCCGGTCCCATGATCAGGGTGTTGTTCTTGTGGCCGATGGGCGTGAGGAAGGCGCAGGAGGCGCCCACCGCCACCGCCATCAGGAAGGGATCGGGGCTGACCTGCAGACGGGCGGCGAGGTCGACGGCGATCGGTGCCGCGATCACCGCCGTGGCCGTGTTGTTCATCACATCCGAGAGGGTCATGGTGACGACCATGAGAAGGGCCAGCACGAAAAGCGGCGGCGAGCCGCCGGTGATGCCGGCCAACGAACCGGCGATCAGGGCCGTCCCGCCCGAGCTCTGCAGCGCCTCGCCGATGGGGATCATCGCGCCCAGCAGTACGATCACCGGCCATTCGATCGATTCGTAGACGCTCCTGAGCGGCAGGATGTTGCACAGCGCCATGAGGACGGCGGTGGCCGCCAGGGCCACCGGCAGATAGACGAGACCGAACCCGGCGAGGAGGATGGCGCCGCCGAACAGCAGCACCGCGAGACCCGCGCGCTCGCGGCGGATCACGGTCAAGCCGCGTCCGGCCAGCGGCAGGCAGCCGAGCCAGGCGACGATCTCGGCGAGGCGTTCCTCGGGCCCCAGCAGCAGCAGCACGTCACCGGCCCGCACCGTCAGGTTGCGGACGTGCTGGCGCAGTTTCCGGCCCTGACGGGAAACGCCGACCAGGGCGACCCCGTGACGGGCCAGCAGGCGCAGGCTGCGGGCGGTGCGGCCGACGATGCGGGCGCCCTCCGGCACCACCGCCTCGACCAGGGTGAGGTCCTCGATCCCCGCCAGCGTTTCCTTCTCACCGGTGCCCGCATATTCGAGCCCGAGCGCCCCGATCAACCGTTCGAGTGCTTCGGGACCGGCCTGCACGAGGAGCACGTCGCCGGGCTCGAGACGGCTGCGCAGGGACAGTCTGCGACCGCGCCGCAGGACCGCCACCGGCTCGGCATCGGCCTCCTCGAAGGCGGCGGCGAGCTCGGCCAGAGTTTGGCCGGCGGCCTTCGAATCCTCCTTGAGCCGGAGCTCGGCCACATAGTCCCCGATCTCGAAGCCACCCTCGGGCGCCGCCTGTTCGCGTCCGGTGGCGGGAATCAGGCGCCATCCCACAAGGGCCACGAAGACGAGGCCGACGAGAGTGACGGCGAGGCCCACCGGGGCGAAGGCGAACATGCCGAAGGGCGTTCCCAGGGCGGTTTCGCGATAAGCGGCGACGAC
>JALSRW010000585.1 GCA_026984595.1 Alphaproteobacteria bacterium | reverse complement strand
GTGGCCATGCGGCGCGCCACTTCGCGGGCCGTTTCCAGCAGCAGTTCGCCCTGTTCGGTCAGCACCAGCCCGCGGGCATGGCGGTGGAACAGGGTCACCCCCAGATCTTCCTCGAGTGCGCCGATCTGGCGACTGATGGCCGACTGGCTCAGCCCCAGCCGTTCCGCCGCCCGCGTGAAGCTGCCGGCCTCGGCAACGGCCAGGAAAATGCGCACGCGGTCCCAGTCGAGCATGGACAGACCTTTCGCCCGGTGCAGTAGCGTGCGGCCCAACCTAGCCGGGATGACCGAGCCCGGCCAGATAGCGTTCGGCCTCGAGAGCGGCCATGCAGCCGGTGCCGGCCGCCGTCACCGCCTGGCGGAACATCTTGTCCTGCACATCGCCGGCGGCGAACACTCCGGGAACGCTGGTCCGCGTACTGTCCGGCGCGGTCACGATATAGCCTTCGCCATCCATCTCGAGCTGGCCGCGGAACAGCCCGGTCGCCGGGTCGTGGCCGATGGCGATGAACACGCCGTCGACCGCCAGCGTCGACAGCTCCCCGCTCTGGACATTGCGGACCCGGATGCCCGTGACCCGCAGGGGATCCTCCTCGCCGAGGATCTCGTCCACCACATGGTTCCAGAGTACCCGGATCTTCGGGTTGGCGAACAGGCGCTCCTGCAGGATCCGCTCGGCGCGGAGCCGGTCGCGGCGGTGAACGAGGGTCACGCTCCTGCACATGTTGGCGAGATAGAGCGCTTCCTCGACCGCGGTATTGCCGCCGCCGACCACCGCCACATCCCGGTCCCGGAAAAAGAAGCCGTCGCAGGTGGCGCAGGCCGAGACGCCATGGCCCTGGAACCGGCGCTCGCTGTCGAGGCCCAGCCAGCGGGCCACCGCACCGGTGGCGATCACCAGGCTGTCGCAGGCGATGGTCAGGCCGCCGTCGGTCTCGGCGAGCATCGGTCGGGCGGCGAGATCGACCCGGGTGACCAGATCGAACATCAGTTCGGTGCCGCAGTTCTCGGCCTGCTTGACCATCTGCTCCATCAGCCAGGGGCCCTGGACCGGCTCGGCGAAACCCGGATAGTTCTCGACATCGGTGGTCATGGTGAGCTGGCCGCCGGGCTGCATGCCCTGGATCATCAGCG
Organism: Alphaproteobacteria bacterium; assembly: GCA_026984595.1. GTDB lineage: Bacteria > Pseudomonadota > Alphaproteobacteria > Geminicoccales > Geminicoccaceae > JALSRW01. Next base: position 442 of record JALSRW010000585.1, on the reverse strand, counting down.
GCGCGAGACCGGCTCGGGCGGCATAGATGGCCGCCGCACAGCCGGCCGGGCCCGAGCCGATGATCAGCACCTTGACGTGGCGTGTCGCCGCCATCGCTTCCTACTCCCTCCCCCTTCGCTCCGCGCGGGGCCGGGGGTCCCGGTTCAACCGTACTGCACCTCGAGAATCTCGAAGTAGCGCATGCCGCGAGGTGTGCTGACCTCGACGTGATCGCCCGCCTCCTTGCCGATCAGGGCCTTGGCGAGCGGTGAGCTGATCGACAGCAGGCCGTTCTGGATGTCGGCCTCCTCCGGTCCGACGATGCGGTAGGTGACCTCCTCCTCGGTCTCCTCGTCCACCAGCCGCACCTTGGCGCCGAACATGATCCTGCTGCCCGACAGGCTCTTGACGTCGATCACCTCGGCCCGGGAAAGCTTGTCCTCGAGCTCCATCACCCGTCCC
>JALSRW010000584.1 GCA_026984595.1 Alphaproteobacteria bacterium | reverse complement strand
CGGGGCGGCGCTGGTGGCGTCGGCCGATGACCCGGCGCAGCCCGGCGACAACGGGACGGTCGCCGCGCAGCGGGACGAGGCGCCGCCTCCGCCCCCGCCGGAGGTGGACCGTCCCCGCGGTCAACACCGCGGGGAGATGCGCGGGCGACGAGGCGGACCGCCGGGCCGTGGCCCCGCGATGCGTGGTGGGCGGCCGCACATGGGAGGCCCGCCGCGCGGTCCGGAGTCTGGACCGGCGATGCGCGGTCGAGGCAGACGCGGCGACATGCCGGGTGGTCCGAAGGGCGGGCCGGGGAACCGCGCCGGTCGTCCGGGTGGGTGCGACCGCGCCGGTGGCCCCCCGGAAGCAAGGCTGCTCGATCGGCTCTTGCCGCTGATCGCCGAGCAGCACCCGGACCTGGCCAACCGGCTCCGTGCGCTGCGTGAGCAATCGCCGGAGGAATACCGCCGGGTCGTGGCCGAGGCGCTGGCGGTGAGGCTCGAAGAGGTGATGGGCCGGCGGGGAGGCCCGGGCTCGGCTTGCGGACCGCAGCCCGCTTCGGACGGAACGCCGGCCCGGCGCCGACGTGGTGGCCGTCCGGGGCCGATGTTCAACGGCCCTCCTGGCGAGCCGCCGATGTTCGGTGGACGTCGGGGCCAGCCGCCCATGTTTGGGGAGCGTCCGGCTCCGCCGCCGGATCGTCCGGAATGGGATCAGCCCGGCGAGGATGAATCGCCCGAGCAGCACGAGCTCGATATGCACATGCGTGAGCTCGATCGGCGGAACGAGGAACTGGAGCGTCATTCGGAAGAGTTGGCGGCGAAGCTCCGCGAGCTGCGCGAGCGCAAGGATCCCGGTTTGCAGGAGCAGATCGAGCACCTTCGCCGCGAGCTGGCCGACTGCGTGGAAGAACACTTCAACGTGCGAACGGAGTTTCGCAAAGCGGAACTGCATCGTATCGAAGTCGAGCTCGGGCATTTGCAGCGAGCGCTCGACGAGCTGCGTGAGAACCTGGAGCGGCGGGAACGGGCCCGCGGCGCGATCATCGAGCGGCGTATCAAGCAACTGCTGGGTGAAGACGGCGACCAGTGGTAGGTTCGCCGGCCGCCGGTTCTTGAGGAGCGTGTGAGGGGAACGGCGCGGGGGCGGTCGCCCATTTGTGCGGGTGGCCGTCCCCGCCGCCATGCGCGGGCGGGGGGGATCGTAGTTAGGCCATGGTAGGTAGTCATGTCTGAAAAAACGGGGGAATATACCGTGAATTAGGTATTGTGGCCTGCGGCAAGGCCTGCGTAGAATCGGGCCTGTATCCGGTGGATTGCCCGCGGCGGGGTGCCCGCGTTCACATCATAGGCGCGAGCACGAGGCAAAGGCCGGGGCGGGCTTTCCCGGGCTGGCGGCGTAGCGGTGGCTGTTGGCGGCCGACGCCGAGCGGATGCGGGGGAGTCCGGCGAAAGCTCCGGCGACCGCGAGCGGGGGCAGCCTGTAGAGCGAGGGTTACGACGAGGGAGGCACATACGGCGAGAACCACATTCATCGCAGGAGCAGGAAAGCCATAACAGGACATGTGGAGGCGTGGGATTGTCAACCAGCGCGGG
>JALSRW010000583.1 GCA_026984595.1 Alphaproteobacteria bacterium | reverse complement strand
CTGATAAAAGACAAATGCGATGTTCCGCCGCAGTTGCGAGCCCGCGGCCGGGAGCAGGCGGGAGGAGCTCGTCCCGGGGTCAGTCGGGAAGGTTCTGGGCGAGGAGCTGCTGCCGGGCGAGGCGGTGGCGGAGCGCATCGATCTCGGCGACCTTGCGCAGGAACGCTTCCCGCTCCGCCCCCGCGAGCCTCTCGGCGGCCAGCTTCTTCAGCTTCAGCGGATTGATCTGACGGCCCTGGCGCAGCACCTCGTAGTGGAGATGGGGTCCGGTCACCAGACCGGTGCTGCCGACATAGCCGATCACCTGCCCCTGCCGGACCCGCTTGCCGCGCCGGATGCCCTCGGCGATCCGGTTCATGTGGGCGTAGGCGGTGCTGTAGGTGCCGTTGTGGCGGATCTTCACGTAGTTGCCGTACCCCCGGTTGCGGCCGGCGAAGACCACGGTGCCGTCGCCGGCGGCATAGATCGGGGTGCCGCGCGGTGCCGCGAAATCCACCCCCTTGTGCATGCGCGTGTAGCCGAGCACGGGATGGCGACGCTTGCCGAAGCGCGAGGAGAGCCGGGCGCCGTCGACCGGTGTGCGCAGCAGGGATTTGCGCACCGATCTGCCGCTGCGGTCGTAGTAGCCGACGCTGCCGTCGGCACGGACGAAGCGGTAGGCGGTGATCTGCTCGCCGCCCAGCTCGAAGGCGGCATAGAGGATATCGCCGCCGCGGCGCCGCCGGCGGTCGGCGCTGAGCATCTCCTCGTAGAGAATGGCGAAACGGTCGCCGGGCTGGATGTCGCGTTGGAAATCGATGTCCCAGCTGAACAGGCGCACCAGCTCGCCGAGGGTCTGTTGCGGCACGCCGGCGGCGCTGGCGGCCTTGTAGAGGCTGCCCGAGATGGTGCCGCTCGCCAGCGCCGGCCGCCGCAGCAGCGGCGCATCCAGGGTGGCCGCCTCGAAGGCGCCGTCGTCCTTGCGCGCGAGCTGCACCTTCTTTTCGAAATCCACCGCCAGCGACAGGCTGGCGAGACGCAGATCGCTGTCGCCGCTGCGCAGCCGCTCGAGCTCGACGGTCAGATACTGGCCGGGGCGCAGCCGGCGGGGGTCGTAGACCCCTTTCAGCGAGGCGATGGCCTCGTGCGCCTGGGCGCGGGAGATGCCGAGGCGCAGCAGGATGCGGAGCAGAGTATCGCCGCGCCGCACTTCCACCTGCTTGCTGATGCGGGTGGTTGGGGCCAGGCGCATCGGCGCGGCGGTGACCGCGGGCGAGGGATCGGGCAGGGTGGCGGCGGCCTCGAAGCCGGCCACCGGCCGCCAGCTTTCGCCGCGGCCGGGCAACAGCGCCGGCGGGGCCGGTGCCGAAGTCCGCCGCGGCGATCCCTCGCCGGGTGTATCGAGGAGCAGGGAGCCGGCCAGCAACCCGAAGGCGAAGGCACCCGCGGCCGGCAGGACGATCCAGCGCAACATGCGCGCATGGTGGGTGGAAAGCAGCGCCACGTGCAGGGTTCCCCTTCTGCCCGGTTCCGGTCTTCTGTTCGTCCGCCGCAACTGCCCCGCAACGAGGCGACCGCGTGGATCCTGTCCACGGGCT
>JALSRW010000582.1 GCA_026984595.1 Alphaproteobacteria bacterium | reverse complement strand
CTGCTGGGAACGCGCCGGCGCCTTCGTGCACCAGCAGATCATCTGGGTGAAAGACCGTGGCGTCCTGACCCGCTCGCATTACCTGTGGAAGCACGAGCCCTGCTTCATGGGCTGGATCAAGGGCAAACGCCCGCCCAAGGTGGCCGAGGAAACGCTGCCCTCGACCTGGGAGATGCCCGGCTTCGCGAAGGACGAGCGCCCCGACCACCCGACGCCGAAACCGCTCGACGCCTTCGGAATCCCGATGCGCCAGCACGTCGCCCGAGGCGGATTGTGCTACGAGCCCTTCTCGGGTTCAGGCTCGCAGATCATTGCGGGCGAAGCCAACGGCCGCCGCGTCTTCGCGATGGAGATCAGCCCGGCTTATGTCGATGTCGCCGTGGAACGCTGGCAGGCCGAAACGGGGCGTGACGCGATCCTCGATGGCGATGGCCGGACCTTCGCTGAGGTGAAAGCCGAACGGCTGGGCGAGACCGCCGCCACAGGGGCCGATGCCGCAGCCTGATGGCCGTCTACTACAACGATGCCGATCCCGCGGCCTGCGCCTGGTTGCGGGAACTGATCGCGGCCGGGCTGTTGCCTGCTGGCGATGTGGACGAACGGTCCATCCTCGAGGTGGCGCCCGTCGACCTTCGCGGCTTCGCGCAGTGCCATTTCTTCGCCGGGATCGGCGGCTGGCCCCATGCGCTGCGCCTGGCCGGCGTGGCCGAGGATCTGTCCGTCTGGACCGGCTCGCCGCCCTGCCAGCCGTTCAGTCAGGCCGGACAGCGCAAGGGACAGGACGATGACCGCCATCTCGCCCCGGCATTCCTGCGGCTCGTCGCCGCCTGCCGACCGGGGCTTGTCTTCGGCGAGCAGGTCGCGAGCGCAGCGGTGCTCGGAAAGGTTGGCAATGCTGCTCGAGCGGCGACTGAAGGCAAGACTGGCTGGGCGTGGTTCGACGCTCTGGCGGCTGACCTGGAAGCGGCATCTTACGCCGTCGCGGCGGCCGATCTGCCGGCTGCGGGCATCGGCGCCCCGCATATCCGCCAGCGGCTGTTCTTCGGCGCCGTCGCCTTGGAGCCAGGCGGGATGGGCCACGGCCTCGGCACGGGATTACAAGGACGGATCGGAATGTCCGGCCGTCCCGATCAACGCGCTGCTCGGCCGGCAGGTCTGGCTCGCGGGCTGGCCGACGGCGATGGCGGGCTCGCCCGCGACGCAAAGCTACAACGCGGCCGGCAACACCGATGCGAGCCGCAGGACGGTGAAGCTGATCGATTGGTCGAAGGCGCCGACCCCGCCGGGACCAGCCCGACGGACGGCGTCTGGCGCGATCCGGACTGGCTGTTCTGCCGCGATGGCCTCTGGCGGCCCGTTGAGCCCGGAACATTCCCGCTGGCTGATGGGATATCCGACCGCATGGGGCTCCTGCGGGGCTATGGCAATGCAATCGTGCCGCCGCTCGCGGCGGAATTCGTGACGGCGTTTCTGGAGAGCCTGCGATGAAGCAAAGCCGGATCATGTCGATGGTCGAGGCCGCGGCGAATGTCGCCATCGGCTACGTTCTGGCCATTGCGACGCAAATCGTGGTGTTCCCGTGGTTCGGGATCGAGACTGGGCTGGCGGAGCATCTGTCCATCGGCCTTGCCTTCGTCGGCGTTTCGCTGGTGCGCGGCTACCTGCTGCGGCGTCTGTTCGAGGCGATCCGGATGCACGGACGACAATGAAGAACCGCCGCCCCTTTACGGGACGGCGGCGTCGGGACCGTTGTTGTCCGGCGTCAGTCCTCGACGATCATGTAGGCCCTGCCGCGCCCCTCGATCTTGTCGGAGGTGATCGTCAGGCCGAGTTTCTTTTTCAGCGCGCCGGCCATCGCACCCCTCACGGTGTGCGGCCTCCACTCGAGGGCGGCGGCGATCTCGTCGATGGTGGCGCCGCCCTCGGCGCGCAGCATCTCGATGAGCCGGGCCTGCTTGGTGCCCGCGCGCGGCGTGCGCGCCTTGGGTGCGCGGTCGGCCTCGGCGGGAGCGTCCTGCGGGGGCTCCGCACTCGGCGCTTCGTCGGCGCCCTCGGGCGCGCTGTCGCCGCCCTCCGGCTCGATGCCGATTGCCGCAAGGCCCGCGTCGGTGATGTGCAGCAGGATCGCGCAACCGTCCTCGTCGTTGCGCCAGATGCGGTTCAGGGCGGTATCGGCCTTCGCGCGTTGGTCGGTCACGGTTTCGGCGATCAGCCCGCGCTTCATGAGCGCGCCGATCACCTTCTGCGCGGCGCCTCCGCGCAAGCTGCCGGGCAGCGGCAGGACGTTGCGGTCGTCGCGCTGCGCCGCGGCGCTGAGGATCACGAGTTGGGTGTCGGAAAGTCTGGTCATCTGGGGTCTCCTTGTTCGAGGCCCGCGTCATGCGGTGCCTTCTACGACCCCGAACCGCGCAGGGCGCGCGGCGGGCGTTCCGGCTGAGCCGGAGGTCACTCGGCGTATTCGCCAGTCCCGAACAGGAAATCGGTGATCTCCCTGAGGTCGCTGGCAACGTGGTCGAGCGATCCGACGCTGCTCCAACTGACCGCCTCGGGGTCGAACCCGAAGTGGTCGTCGCTGAGTGCCTGCAGCCGGGCGAGCATCTCGTCGATCTCGGCTTTCCTGGCCGTAAAGGCGGCGAGCGCCGCCTCCTGGTTCTTCCGGGCCTTCTCGGCGCGGGGCTCAAAGCGGGGTGTGGTTTGGGGGTTCAGGCGGGTCGTCATCGTGGTCGCTCCGTGATGAGTTGCATCGTCCTTGTGATGACACATTCGCTCTGGTCGGGAGGCTTATCAACAACATAAGCACATGATTTTGCATGATAATCGGAGCGCGCCATGGAGGGCTTGAGCGAGCGCCAATACGCCGCCCGTGTCGGCCTTTCGCGCGGTGCGATCCAGAAGGCCAAGGCGACGGGGCGGCTCGTCCTGCACGAAGATGGCAGCATCGACGCGGAGGCCAGCGATGCCCTGCGCGCGCAGGCGACCGATCCGTCGAAGACCCGTAAAGCTCCGCAGCCGAAGCTGAAGCCCGTTCCGGAAGCAGCGGTGTCCGCCGTTGGCGACACGCTCAAGGAACAGGGGATGGCTGCGCCACCGGTCGGCAGCGGCACCACCTTCCTGCAGGCCAGGACGGCCAACGAGGTTCTGAAGGCGCAGGAACGGCGCATCCGGCTGCAAAAGCTGAAAGGCGAGCTGATCGACCGGGCCCGCGCGCTGTCGCTGGTGTTTCGGCTGGCGCGGCAGGAACGCGACGTCTGGGTGAACTGGCCCGCGCGTGCGGCGGCGTTGATGGCGGCCGATCTGTCGGCCTCATGCAGCGAAGCGGTAGGCCAGGAAATCACCGTTGAGCCCGCCAGGATGCAGAAGGTTCTGGAGAAACATGTCCGAGCCCAGCTCGACGAGCTTGCCGAGGTCAAACCCGATCTCCGGTGAAGATTTCGATGGCGCGGTGGCAATCCTGCGCGCCTGGGGTGAAGGCCTCAAACCGGATCCCGACCTGACGGTCTCGCAATGGGCGGACCGGCACCGGATGCTCTCGGGCCGCGCCTCGGCAGAACCCGGGCGGTATCGCACCGCGCGCACGCCTTACATGGGCGAGATCATGGATCGGCTGAGCCCGGGCGATCCGACGCAACGGATCGTGTTCATGAAGGCCGCGCAGGTCGGTGCGACCGAGGCCGGCAACAACTGGATCGGCTTTGTCATCCACCAGGCGCCGGGCCCGATGCTCGCCGTCCAGCCGACGGTGGAACTGGCCAAACGGAACTCAAGACAGCGGATCGACCCGCTGATCGACGAAAGCCCGGAGTTGCGGGAGCGGGTCAAACCGGCGCGCTCGCGCGACGCGGGCAACACCATGCTGTCGAAGGAGTTCGCGGGCGGCATCCTGATCATGACCGGGGCAAACTCGGCGGTCGGGCTGCGCTCGACGCCCGCGCGCTACATCTTCCTCGACGAGGTCGACGCCTATCCGGCCTCCGCCGACGAGGAAGGCGATCCGGTCACGCTGGCCGAAGCGCGCTCGCTGACCTTCGCGCACCGGCGAAAGGTTTTTCTGGTGTCGACACCCACCATCCGGGGACTCTCCCGGATCGAGCGGGAGTTCGAGGCCAGCGACCAGCGCCGGTTTTTCGTGCCGTGCCCGCATTGCGGCCAGATGCAGTGGCTGAAGTTCGAGCGGCTGCGTTGGAAGAAAGGCAAGCCGGAGACAGCGGAATACCATTGCGAGGGCTGCGAGGCGCCCATCGCCGAGCACCACAAGACGGCCATGCTGGAAGCGGGCGAATGGCGCGCGACGGCCGAGGCGGCCGATCCGAACACCGTCGGCTACCACCTCTCGGCGCTCTATTCGCCGGTCGGCTGGCTGAGCTGGGAGCGCATCGTGCGGGCCTGGGAGGCAGCGCAGGGGTCGGACGAGGCGATCAAGGCGTTCCGCAACACGATCCTTGGCGAGACATGGGTCGAGACCGGCGAGGCGCCCGATTGGCAGCGGCTCCATGACCGGCGCGAGCGCTGGAAACCGGGCATCGTCCCTGCGGGCGGGCTGTTCCTGACCGCCGGGGCGGATGTGCAGAAGGACCGGATCGAGGTCGATGTCTGGGCCTGGGGCCGTGGGCTGGAAAGCTGGCTCGTCGATCACATTGTCATTGAGGGTGGACCCGACCGGCAGGATGCCTGGGGCGGCCTCACCGAATTGCTCGGCCGCACCTGGCCGCACGAACGCGGCGCGCATCTGAAGATCGCGCGGCTCGCCATCGATACCGGCTATGAGGCCCCGGCGGTCTACGGTTGGGCGCGGGCGCAGGGCTTTGCGCAGGTCGCGCCCGTCAAGGGCGTGGAGGGGTTCAATCGGGCCAGCCCGGTTTCCGGACCGACCTACGTGGACGCGACCGAAGGCGGCAAGCGGCTGCGGCGGGGTGCACGGCTCTGGACCGTGGCGGTGTCGACCTTCAAGGCCGAGACCTATCGCTTCCTGCGGCTCGCGCGGCCCACGGACGAGGATCTGACCAAGGGGGCCGCGTTCCCGGCCGGCACGGTACATCTGCCGCATTGGGTAGAGAACGAGTGGCTGAAACAGTTCGTGGCCGAGCAACTGGTGACGGTGCGCACCAAGCGCGGCTTTGCACGGCTGGAATGGCAGAAGCTGCGGGAGCGCAACGAGGCGCTGGACTGCCGGGTTTACGCGCGCGCCGCCGCCTGGATCGCCGGCGCGGATCGCTGGACCGACGAGAAATGGCGCGACCTCGAGGATCAGCTCGGGGTCGCCGATGCCTCTGCGGATCCCGCGGGGCAGATCAACAGGCCAGCGCGGGCATCGCAGGGAAAACGCCGATCCGACTGGCTCGGACGGCGTGGAGGATGGTTCTGAACATGGCGGACTGGACGGAAACCGAGCTTTCGGCGCTGCGCCGGGCCTATGCCAGCGGCACGACCCGGGTCAGCTATGACGGGAAATCCATCGATTACGGCTCGGCCGAGGATCTGCTGGCGCGGATCCGCACCATCGAACGGGCAATTGCGGGCACGACCCAGCCTCTGCCGGTGGCCGGGCTCGCAGGCTTCTCGCGCGGGGATCGGTAATGCCGGCCAACTGGTTCGACCACGCGATTGCCACCGTGGCGCCGCGCGCGGCGGCCCGCCGTGTCCTCGCTCGGCAAGCGTTTGAGGCCCTGGCGCGCGGCTATGATGGTGCGGCCAAGGGGCGGCGCACCGATGGTTGGCGCGCGTCGGGCACCTCGGCCGACACCGAGGTCGGTATCGCCGGGGCGCTGCTGCGGGACCGGATGCGTGATCTGGTGCGCAACAATCCTCATGCGGCCAAGGCCGTGGCGGTGCTGGTCAACAACATCGTCGGTGCCGGCATCATGCCGCGCGCGGCCAGCGGCGATGACAAGCTGGACCGCACGGTGGACGCACTCTTCGCACGATGGTCGGAAGCGGCCGACGCCGATGGCCAGCTCGACTTCTACGGGCTCCAGACGCTGATCTGCCGCGAGATGGTCGAAGCCGGCGAAGTGCTGGTGCGCCGCCGCCTGCGCCGATCTTCGGACGGCCTGCCCGTGCCACTGCAGTTGCAGGTGCTCGAGGCCGACTTCCTCGACGCCACGAAATCCGGCACCATCGGCAAGGGACGCCTGGTTCAGGGGATCGAGTTCGACGCGATCGGCAAGCGCCGGGCCTATTGGCTGCATGCCGAACATCCCGGCGATGCCTACGGCGCCCTGCATGGCCGCGCCAACAGCCGCCCGGTGCCGGCGACCGAGATCGCCCATGTCTACGAAAAGCAACGCACGCAGGCGCGCGGCGTTCCCTGGGGCGCGCCGGTGATCCGGTCCCTGCGCGATCTCGACGATTACGAGGTGGCCGAGATTGTCCGCAAGAAGACCGAGGCCTGCGTGACGGCCATCGTCTTTGGCGATGACGAAGCCCAGCAGGGCATCGCGCCCGCCGTTGTCGATGCCGATGGCAACCGGGTGGAACAGTTCGAGCCAGGGCTCATCGCCTATGCCCGTGGTGGCAAGGACATCCGCTTCAACCAGCCCGCAGCCACCGGCGGCTATGGCGAATACAAGCGGGCCAGCCTGCACACGATCTCGGCAGGCTTCCGGGTGCCCTACGAGCTTCTCACGGGGGATCTCAGCCAGGTCAACTATTCCTCGATCCGCGCGGGGCTGGTGGAATTCCGCCGGATGATCGACGCTGTCCAATGGCAGCTCTTCATCCCGATGCTCTGCGCGCCGGTCTGGCGCTGGTTCACCGAAGCCGCATGGGCGGCAGGCCAGATCCCGACGCCGGAGGTGCCGGTGGAATGGTCGCCGCCGAAGTTCGAGGCGGTCGATCCGCAGAAGGACGCGATGGCGAACCTGCTGTCGATCCGCTCGGGCACCATGACGCTGGCCGAGGTGATCGCGCAACAGGGCCGCAACCCCGACGCGGTGCTGGCGGAAATCGCCGCCACCAATGCCAAGCTCGACGCGCTTGGGCTGGTGCTCGACAGCGACCCACGCCGGGTCACCAAGACCGGCAGCGCGCAAACCAGCGATCCGGCGAACGACCCGGCCGCCGATGCAACGACCGACCCGGCGCCGACCGCCCAACAGGACTGATCAACATGGACACGACGATCGAACTGCCGGCCCTGCGCCGGTCGGCGGAGCTTGCGCCGAACACGGCTGATACCGAGGCCCGCACCGTCGAGGTGATCTGGTCGGCGGGGGCGCGTGTGTGCCGGTCGAGCCTCTTCGGCGAGCCCTATGACGAGGAACTGAGCCTCGATCCTGCCCATGTGCGGCTCGAGCGGCTGAACGCGGGCGCGCCGTTTCTGAAAGTGCACGAGATCGACACGCTGGATGCGGTGATCGGCTCGGTCGTACCCGGCTCGGCCCGCATCGAAAACGGGCGTGGTGTTGCCCTCGTGCGCATCAGCGAACGCGCCGATGTCGAACCGATCTGGCGCGATATCCAGGCCGGGCACATTCGCGCGGTCTCCATCGGCTACCAGGTCCACCGCTTCGAGGTCTCCA
>JALSRW010000581.1 GCA_026984595.1 Alphaproteobacteria bacterium | reverse complement strand
GAGCACCGTGCGCGACGCCCATGTACGAGACCTGCACACGGTGGTGCTGTCGGACGGTTGTGCCGCCTTCCGAACGCAGGTGCACGATGCCGCAATGGCTTCCATCGCCACCGTCAGCGCCGTCGCCGGCTGCGCCGAGGTGGTGACGGTGCTGACGGAGGGGCCGCGGAGCTGAGCGAAGGCGGTCGCCCGGTATCGTCGCCGGGCCGTCTTGCATCACGTGGGGATGCGCGCGTAGAGTTGATCGGGTGCCCCGCTTCGGGGGCTTTTCTGGAATGATGGATGCGCGCCTCGTGTTTCGTTCTGGGTGGCGGCGTGACCGGCCTCGCGGCGGGAATCGCCTCGGGACTGCCGGTGTTCGAGCAGGCGGAGCATCCGGGCGGGATCTGCCGTTCCTACTACCTCCGACCGGGAGACGATCGTCGCTTGCCCGCGCGTCCCGCGGACGGCCTCGCCTACCGGTTCGAGAACGGGGGCGGGCACTGGCTGTTCGGCGAGGAGCCCGTGGTCCGGCGGTTTCTCGAGGATCTCGTGCCGCTGCAGCGTTATCGGCGTCGGGCGGCGGTGTACTTTCCCGAAAGCGGCCTCCGGGTGCCGTATCCGATCCAGCATCATCTGCACGCCCTCGATCGCACCACGGTCCTGTCCGCGCTCGAGGAGATGGCGAGACCGGTGCCGCCGGCACGGACCATGGCCGAGTGGCTCGAAGGCCGCTTCGGGCCGACCCTCTGTCGGCTGTTCTTCGCGCCCTTTCACGAACGCTACACCGCCGGGCTGTGGAGGCGGCTGGCACCGCAGGATGTGCACAAGTCCCCGCAGGATTTCGCGCTCTGCCTGCAGGGTGCCCTGGCCGGCACGGCGCCGCCCGCGGGATACAATGTGCGTTTCGCCTATCCCGTGGCGGGCCTCGATCGGCTGGTGCAGGCGATGGCCGAGCGGACGACCCTCGTCACCGGCAGCCGCGTCGTCCGGATCGAGCCCGCGGCGCGCTTCGTCGCATTCGCGGACGGCAGGCGATGCTCGTACGAGCGGCTGCTCTCGACCCTGCCGCTGCTGCGGGTCCTGGAGCTGGCCGGGCTGGCGGTGGAAGCCCCCGCGGACCCGTTCACTTCCGTGCTCGTCCTCAATCTGGGGGCGAGGCGTGGCCCCGCCTGCCCGGAGGAGCACTGGCTGTATCTGCCTTCCTCGCGCAGCGGTTTTCACCGGGTGGGGTTCTACAGCAACGTCGATCGCTCGTTCCTGCCGGCGGGTGCCGGCGAGGAGCGGGTCTCGGTCTATGTCGAGCGCGCCTGGCCGGGAGGCGTTCGGCCCGGTGCGGAGGAATGTGCGGAGTATCGGCGGTCGGCGGTGGCGGAGCTGCAGGAATGGGGCTTCATCGGTGAAGTGGAGGCCATGGCCGAGGACTGGATCGAGATCGCCTACACCTGGAGCTGGCCCGAATCGCCATGGCGGCGCGAGGCGCTGGCCCTGCTCGAACGGTACGGCATCTACCAGATCGGACGCTACGGGCGCTGGCGGTTCCAGGGCATCCTGGAATCCATCGGCGAGGGGCTGATGGCCGGGGCTGCCCTGCGGGATCGG
>JALSRW010000580.1 GCA_026984595.1 Alphaproteobacteria bacterium | reverse complement strand
AAAGCTGGCCGAGGCGGCCGAGCGGATCGACGCCATCCGCCTTTCCGACTGATCCGCCCCACAAGACGGCTCCAGTGGCAGTGCAGTCGCGCCCTCGGTATGTACGAGCCTCGAAGCGCATCCCATGGGGCAGCGGCGCAAATTGTTGGTAGATTTGTTGGTATCGGATATTTTCCAAAACGCCCAACATATTGTTTTAAACCCCGTATTTCGGCCTACTTTGAGTCCTCTCCTGGGCACCACGATCCCCGTCGCGTTAACGGAATATATACGCTACAGGTCCATTCGTTACGCCGAAGCAGGAATGGCGGACGGATGGCATGACGGTTCATTTGCATCTTGGCGATCTCCCGGCGGAGGTGGATCTCGGCGAGGTGATCGCCGTCGACACCGAGACCATGGGGCTCAATCCGGCCCGCGACCGGCTCTGTCTGGTGCAGCTCTCGGCCGGCGACGGCGATGCCCATCTCGTGCAGTTTCCCGAGCGTCGCTACGAAGCGCCCAATCTGTGCGCGCTGCTGGCCGACAGGCGGCGACTGAAACTGTTCCATTATGCCCGCTTCGATCTCGCCATCCTGCGCCGCTATCTCGGCATCGACTGCGTGCCGGTCTACTGTACCAAGGTCGCCTCCAAGCTCGCCCGCACCTACACCGACCGCCACGGCCTCAAGGATCTGTGCCGCGAACTGCTGGGCATCGACCTGCCCAAGGAGCAGCAGAGCTCGGATTGGGGCGCCCCCAGTCTGAGCGAGGCCCAGTTGCGCTACGCCGCCAACGATGTTCTCCATCTGCACGCGCTGCGCGAACGCCTCGATGCCATGCTCGCGCGCGAGGGACGCGACGGCCTGGCCGCCGCCTGTTTCGGCTTTCTGCCGATGCGCGCCCGGCTCGATCTCGAGGGCTGGGCCGAGCAGGACATCTTCGCCCATTGAGAGGACCGGACATGCCGCATTCCGCCAGATTGACGCTCCCCGGTGGGCAACCCATACTCCCCGGCGCGATGGCCCTTCGGTGCCGTCCGCGGCGCGGCAGTCGGGTGGAACGATCGTGGAAGACGAGCCCATGAACGAGTTGCGGGAAGCTCCGGCGGATTTCCCGCTGCCGTCCGATGCCGCGACGAAAACGCAGGCAGCGATCGAGAGCGGCCGTCGGGTGATCGAGACCGAAGCCGAGGCCCTGCACGGGCTCGCGGCCGCCATCGGCGAGGAGTTCGCCGAGGTGGTGAACCGCCTGGCCGCGATCGAAGGTCGCGTGGTGGTCACGGGCATGGGCAAGAGCGGCCATATCGCCCGCAAGATCGCGGCCACCCTGGCCTCCACGGGAACCCCGGCGCTCTACGTGCATCCGGCCGAGGCCAGCCATGGCGATCTCGGCATGATCACCGCCGAGGATGCCGTACTGGCCCTGTCGAATTCCGGTGAGACCGCCGAATTGCGCGATCTCACCCTCTACACCCGACGCTTCCACATCCCGCTCATCGCCATGGTCGGACGGGCGGGCAGCACCCTCGCCGAGGCCGCCGATCACACCCTGCTGCTGCCGCAGATCGGCGAGGCCTGCCCGATGGGCCTGGCCCCCACCAGC
>JALSRW010000579.1 GCA_026984595.1 Alphaproteobacteria bacterium | reverse complement strand
TGGGGGAGGCTTATTTCGATCCCCGGGGGCCGCTCGATCCGGTCTGGCGGGCCGGCGATTCCACCTTCGCCCTGGTCACCCCGGAGGAACTCGCGCGGGCGCTTACTACCCTGCGCCGGCTGGAGGAGGAGGGCAAGCTCGAACGGTTCCTGGCCGAGCAGGATGCCGAACGGGAGAAGCTGGGCCAGATCGTGATCTTCTATGCCCGCCGGCCCTCGGCCTAGGGCGGCCCGCCGCGGGGGCGTTCAGCCATGCATCGCCCGGGGGCGGGCCTGTACCCGGCCGACCTCCATCTCCACCAGCCGATCGGCCAGCTCCAGCCAGACCGGGCGATGGGTGATGGCGATGATGGTGAGTTCACCCCGCAGCGCCCCCAGATTGCGGCAGATGCGCCGTTCGGTCTCGGCATCGAGGGCGCTGGTCACCTCGTCCAGGATCAGCAGCCGCGGGCGCGCCGCCAGCGCCCGGGCGAGGGAGATGCGCTGCCGCTGCCCACCCGACAGACGCAGCCCCTTCTCGCCGATCTGGGTCTCCAGACCGTGTGGCAGACGGGCGACGAACTCGCTGGCCGAGGCCAGTTCGAGGGCGCGGGCGATATCGGCATCGCTGATTTCGGGATCGCCCAGGGTCAGATTCTCGCGCACGGTGGCGTGCAGCAGGGTGAGATCCTGGGGCGCATAACCGATCAGGCGGCGCCAGACCTGCCGGTCGATCTCCCCGAGGGGGATGTCGTCGACCAGGATGCGGCCGGTCTGCGGTTCGAGAAAGCCCAGCAGCAGATCCACCAATGTGGTCTTGCCGGCACCCGAGGGGCCGGTCACCACCGTGATGCGGCGGGCCGGGAGAAAGAGATCGAGATCGGTGAACACCGGCACATCGTCGTAGACGAAACCGACCTTCTCGAAGGTCAGGCCATGGGTGAGCGGCGGCGGCGGATTGCCGGCCACCGGCTCGGTCATGGCCGCGGTCTCGGCGATGATGTCGCGGACATGCTCGAAACTGGCCTCGTACTGCACCGCCCGCTGATGGGCCTTCTGCACCTTGTTGAGGCTGGAGACGGTGCGCGCCAGCAGCAGGCCGCTGACCACCAGCTCGGCCACCGGCACCTGCCAGAAGCCGCGGGCGAAATAGAAGCCCAGCGCCAGGAAGATCACCAGCAGCATTTCCTGCAGGCTGGAAAGGGCCTCGCGATCGGCGAGCTGGCGGCGGATCGCCTTGCGCACGAGCTGGATGCGGCTGTCGATGTAGCCGAGGAAGGTGTCGGTGCGGCCCATCGCCTTGATCGGCTTGATGTTGGCGAGGGTGTCGCCGAGCAGCACGGTCATGTCCTGGGTGCGCCGTGCTCGCTTGCGGTCGGCCTGGCGCGAACGGCGGATGAAGCCGTAGAGAAGGGCGCTGACGAAGGCACCGACGGCGGCGGCGAGGGCGGCGATCTTCCAGGACACCAGGAAGGCGACCACCAGATAGATCGCGCTCTGGATGCCGAACACCAGGAAGTTGGCCGAGACCATGTAGCCATCGGCGCAGCGCCGGGCCTCGACCCCCATGGCATTGGCGAAGCGGCCGGAGGGCTGGCGCACGAAATA
>JALSRW010000578.1 GCA_026984595.1 Alphaproteobacteria bacterium | reverse complement strand
AAGCCCATCACCCTGCCGTTCGCCGAGCAGATGCGGGAGGTGCCGGTGATCGGGCCGATCTATTTCGAGCTCGTCTCCGGCCACAACATCCTCGTCTATGTCGCCTTCCTGGCGGTGCCGCTGGTGGCCTGGGTGCTCTATCGCAGCCGTTTCGGCCTGCGCCTGCGGGCCGTCGGCGAGAGCCCCGAAGCGGTGGACACCGCGGGCATCTCGGTGGCCGGCATGCGCTATCGGGCGCTGATCCTGGCCGGGGTGCTGACCGGTATCGCCGGTGCCTATCTGTCGATCGCCCAGAACGCCTCCTTCCTGCGCGACATGACCGCCGGCAAGGGCTATCTGGCCCTGGCCGCCCTCATCTTCGGCAAGTGGCGGCCGGTGCCGGCGCTGCTGGCCTGCCTGCTGTTCGCCTTCGCCGATGCCGTGCAGGCGCGCCTCCAGGGGGTCGAGGTGCCGCTGGTGGGAACCATCCCGACCGAGGCCATCCAGGCCATTCCCTATCTGCTCACCATTCTCCTGCTGGCCGGTTTCGTCGGCCGCGCCGTCGCCCCCAAGGCGATCGGCCAGCCCTATGTGAAGGAGCGATGAAGGATCTCCTGCAAGCCGCGGCACGCGCCCGCAGGCGGGCCTATGCGCCCTATTCCGAATTCGCCGTCGGTGCCGCCATCCGCACGGCGAGCGGAAGCATCCACAGCGGCTGCAATGTCGAGAACGCGGCCCATCCCGAGGGGCTCTGCGCCGAGGCCGCGGCCATCGCCGCCATGGTCGCGGCGGGCGAGCGGGAAATCCTGGAGATCGCGATCCTCGGCAGCGGCGAGAACCCCTGCGCACCCTGCGGCGGCTGCCGCCAGAAGATCGCGGAATTCGCCGGCGAGGCGACGCTGGTGCACATGGCGAACGCGGCGGGCGCGGTGGAGACGGTCCGCTTCCGGGATCTCCTGCCCCGTGCGTTCGCTCTGAAAGCAGCTCGAACCGGCGACGGTCGCCGGGACGCGGCGGCGGTGATCCGTGCCCGTGCTCCCGGCCGGCACGGCAAGGTGGCGCTGATGCTGGGTTCGGGGCTGGGTGCCGTGACCGACGCTCTGGAGGATCCGGTGGCCATCGCCTACGAGGAGCTCGAAGGCTTTCCCCGGCCGACGGTGCCCGGCCATGCCGGGAGGATCGTGCTCGGCAGCCTCGAGGGTGTGTCGCTGCTGTGCCTGAGCGGACGGGTGCATCTCTACGAGGGCGGTGACGCCGCGGCGGTGACGGCGATGATGCGGCTGTTGCGCGAGCTCGGCTGCGAGCTCTTGATCGTCACCAACGCCGCCGGCTCGCTGCGGCCGGAGCTGGGTCCCGGCGCGCTGATGCTGGTCGGCGACCATATCAATTTCCAGGGAACCAACCCGCTGGTGGGGCGGACCGGAGACGGCGGACCGCCCTTTCTCGATCTCACCGACCTCTACGACGAGGCGGTGCGGGAGGTGTTCCTGCGGGCAGCGGAGGAGGCCGGAGTTCCGCTGGAGTGCGGGGTCTATCTGGCGACCCTCGGCCCATGCTTCGAGACGCCCGCCGAGATCCGGGCCTTCCGGGAACTGGGTGCCGATCTGGT